>CAYVPT010000022.1:0-15214 GCA_964453865.1 uncultured Dehalococcoidaceae bacterium | reverse complement strand
AGTAGCAATCTCCCTGATGAGCGTGCGGTCGTGGGTTATCAGGCAAAGCGTCCCCTGGTAAGCGTCGAGGGCATCGGTGAGGATTTCCCGCGATGGAATATCGAGGTGATTGGTAGGTTCGTCCATGAGCAGGAGATTGCTGGACTGCATCAGGAGCTTGGCCAGGGCGATACGCGCTTTCTCGCCGCCGGACAGCACCGATATGGACTTATAGATTTCATCACCGCTGAAGAGAAAAGCCCCCAGTACCCGCCGCAGGTCCTGCTCCGGCACCTCCGGGGCCGATCGCCTTAGTTCCGTGAAGACGTTCTGGCGCGGATTCAGAGATTCGAGCAGGTACTGGGCATAATAAGCGGTGGTAACATTATGCCCGGGGCTGCGTTCCCCCTGCTCGAAGGGCAGCACCCCGGCCAGGATTTTAAGCAAAGTAGTCTTGCCGGCGCCGTTGGGCCCGATCAGCGCTACCCGGTCACTGCGGTACAGGGTAAGATTAAGGTTCCGGTATACCTTCAAGTTTCCGTAGGACTTGTGGACATTGCTGAGAGTGATTACCTCATGGCCACCCCGCGGCGGCTCCGGGAAAGAGAAATGTACCTTCCCGGTGGTCCTCGGTATGACCACTTTTTCCATCTTTTCCAGTCGCTTTATCCGGCTCTGAACCTGGCTGGCCTTGGTTTTCTTATAACGGAAGCGCTCGATGAAGCGCGTCTCTTTCTCAACGATTTTAGCCTGCTTTTTAGCCATAGCCTGCCTGACCTCGAGCAGTTCCTCCCGGGCGATAACATAGCTGTCATAATTGCCGCGGTGGAAAATAACTTCATCCGGTTCGATAGACAGCACCCTGTGAGCGACCCGATTCAGAAATGCCCGGTCATGCGAGGTGACGATAACCGCGCCTCGGTAGCCGGAGAGATACTTCTCGAACCAGATACAGGCTTCGAGGTCGAGGTGATTGGTCGGTTCGTCCAGAAGCTGGTGGTCGGGCTAGATGATGTGCAGCTTGGCCAGTTCGGCGCGCATTATCCACCCGCCGCTGAAGACGCGCAGGGGACGGGTGAAATCGGACGGGTGAAAGCCTAGACCGGAAAGGATAATTCTGGCTTCATGTTCCAGGTTATAGGCACCGGTGGCTTCGTATTTGTGCTGAAGCTCGCCGAGTTCGCGCATAATGCGGGCGGAATCATCGCTGTCCTCGCCATCCGCCAGGGACTGTTGCAGAACGCTTATCCGGTGTTCCAGGCTGGTAACGTGCGGGGCGGCGCTTATCACCTCGTCGAGCAGGTTTTTATCGGAGAAAGGCTTGATATCCTGCCTCAAATATCCGATGGTAATGTCTTTCTGCTTTATCAGTTCCCCCGAGTTCGGACTGGTCTCATCGTTCAGGATATTAAAAAGCGTCGTCTTCCCCGAGCCGTTGCGACCAATCAACGCAATGCGGTCCCTGGCGCCGACATTAAAGCTGCAACCGGAGAATAACTCCCTGTCGCCATATGATTTGGAAATGTCTGAAACAACAATCATTTGAATTGCCCAATTTTAAATCATACCATACTGTGTGGCTGTAGAGAAGATGGTCTGGCTATCTGACTGGTTCTATTTGTATTCGGTTGATACGTTCAATCCTCACCCCTTTACCCCCCTTTTCGTTTTATATCTTTTCCCACCCAGGCCGCCCTCGCGTCATCAGCGGCTTAATCCGGAAGTATTAAACCCTCTCCCTTGATGGGAGAGGGTAGGGTGAGGGTGAAGTCGGCCCCTGAAAGGGGAGTTTAAGAGAGAGGGGGCAAAACCCACTCTCATATACTCTCCCCCTCTTGAACATAATATTAAGCGGGCACTAAGAATGAACCTGTTCGAGAGGGGGACAAAGGGGGTGAGTATATAATATCAAACATATTTAAAAGTGCTGACGGACTGTTTATTCTTGACGTGCTGCGGTACCGACGATATAATGGTGGCGTCAATACCGGCACTATCAGGCCGAGATGTCTTTCCATCCTGTGAATGTCTCGGCTGTTTTGCGTATCCGGGAGGCATTGTTATGTTTGGGATGAGAGTGTGACTGAAAAATACGATGTCATTATCATCGGCGGCGGTCCGGCCGGTATCTTCGCGGCTCTGGAGCTGGCACAGGCGGACGGGCTGAACGTTCTCCTGATGGAAAAGGGCAAGGATATCAGCGAACGCAGTTGCCCGGTACGGGATACAGGCAGCACCTGCGTTGAGTGTATGCCATGTAACCTGGTGTGCGGACTGGGAGGGGCGGGTGCTTTCAGCGATGGTAAACTGGTGCTGTCTTCGGAGGTGGGGGGACATTTAAGTGAATACCTCGGCGAGGAACGTACCACTACCCTGATTAAATACGTCGATGACCTGTATCTTCAATTCGGGGCATCGAAAAAGCTCTACGGAGGCAGCGACGTTATCAAAGAAATATCCGAAAAGGCCAACCAGGCGGGACTGCACCTGATACCGACGCCGGTACGCCATATGGGGACGGAAAACTGTTACGAAGTGCTCAAGTCGATGCAGGATTACCTCTATCCCCGTTTGAAGTTAAATCTCGGCATGATGGCGGCGAAGATACTGGTGGATAGGGGGAAAGTCAAGGGCGTGGAGACGGAGGATGGCGAAAGATTTTTCTGCCGTTATCTTGTACTGGCTCCGGGCAGGGAGGGGGCCGACTGGTTGTCCCGCGAGGCCGGTCGCCTCAAGCTGACCATGCGCAATAATCCCATCGATGTTGGCGTAAGGGTGGAAGTGCCGAAAAATGTAATGAAAGCCCTGACCGATGTGCTGTATGAAATCAAGCTGGAGTATAAATCATTCAGCTTTAACGACCGTATCAGAACGTTCTGTATGTGCCCGGCTGGCGAGGTCATTATGGAATCGACCGGCGGCACCGACCCCGTGGTGACGGTCAACGGACATAGCTATGCCAGTCAACAGAGTGAAAATACGAATTTTGCGCTGCTGGTAAGTACCGATTTTACCAAACCCTTTCATGAGCCGATTGCCTACGGTAAGTACCTGGCTAAGCTGGCTAATCTTCTCGGTGGGGGCGTGCTGGTGCAGCGTTTCGGCGACCTGCTGGCGGGCCGCCGCTCCACCCCCGAGCGAATCGAGAAGGGCAAGGTAAGACCCACGCTTAAAAGCGCCACCCCCGGCGATTTGAGTTTCGCGCTTCCATTTAGGCACCTTACCGGCCTGATAGAAATGCTGATGGCTATGGACAGGCTGACGCCGGGTGTGGCTTCCGAAGATACCCTGCTGTACGGAATCGAGGTCAAGTTTTACTCCTTCCGGCCGCAGCTCAGTGCCTGCCTGGAAACCGAGGTGAAGAACATGTTCGCCGTCGGCGACGGCACCGGGGTCAGCCGGGGGCTGGTGCAGGCATCGGCTTCCGGGCTGGTGGCGGCGGTGGAGATATTGAGAAGAACCGGGTCGGCTTGAAGATTCCTTTCGTGTTTCCCAACTTGACAGGAGAGTCTTTGCCTTTTAAAATGATAAGGTGTGTTTCATGATTTTATGAAACACATGAGTCCTGATTGTATTTGGGGGTAAAGCCAGCGGGAATGGCGCCCCCTATAATATTGGGATACAAAATCCAGAAGGGGAGTGATGCTAATTGGCTGAAGTTACCGCTGGTCAGGACGAACCCTTCGACAGCTTACTCAAGCGGTTTAACCGGAAGGTACAGCAGGACGGTATCCTGGCGGAGTTGCGCCGCCGGGAGCATTATGAGAAACCCAGTATTAAGCGTAAGCGGAAGAAGGCGGCAAAGAAACGCGGTTCGGCACGGGTCGGCAAGCCGCTGAGACGTTAATTACCCTCCCCGGACAGAAATACCATAGAAATACGTAATTTACTGTTAGGATAAGTCACCCCATGGCGCAGGCAGCAGACCTCAGAATAAAAGTGTCCGACGACCTCAAGCAGGCGATGAAGAGCGGCGATACCCTCAGGCGTGATACGCTCCGCATGCTGATATCCTCGATTAATAACGCCGAAATCGCCAAGCAGGCCGACCTGGAGGAGTCCGATATTCTCGGTGTCATCTCCAAGGAAGTGAAAAAGCACCAGGAGAGTATCGAAGCCTTTAAAAAAGGAAACCGGGAAGACCTGGTGACGAAAGAGACGGCCGAAATGGCTGTCCTCGAGGGTTACCTGCCCGAACAGATGAACCGCGATGACATAGTGGCGGCGGCAAAGGAAGTAATCGCGGCGGTGGGGGCGCAGGGCTTAGGCGACAAGGGCAAGGTAATGAAGGACCTCATGCCCAAGCTCAAGGGCCGGGCGGACGGCAAGGAAACCAACGAGGTGGTCACAGAACTGCTTCAAATGTAGTTTAAATTAGCGCTTTCTCCAGTTCCGCGCAGAGTCTTTCCATTTTTACCCCGGAATCGATGAAGCCCCATGGCAAAGCGGCTTTGGCATCCCATTTCTGATTGACATAATAGTCAATATCGAGCTGTTTTTCTTCAACCGCCTTACGCCAGGCAGCCAGGGAAACCTCCTCCATGCCGGCCAGAACGGCGGCCACTTTTTCATCGCCGCGCGCCAGCACTCCCTGGATATGACTCCAGGCGGGGCTTTCCTCGTTGAGCTTGACGCCTTTCAGGGGCAGGCTGCTTCTCAGTAACGTCAGGCGGCGACTCAAAGTTTCCTGCGATTCCATGGGAAGCCACTGGAAGGGCGTGCCGGCCTTGGGCACGAAGGGTGATACATTAAGGATAATGCGGGTATTGCTCTGCCGCCGTTCCAATCGTTCTTTAATCGCCAGCGTCAGATTGATGATATCCTCGGCGTCTTCATCGGTCTCCGTGGGCAGACCGATGATGTAGTAGAGTTTCAACTGGTTGAAATGGCATTCGGCAATCCTGTCTACCGCTGCCATGATGTCATCATCGGAAAGACCCTTGTTAATCACTTCTCTCAGGCGCTGGGAACCGGCTTCCGGGGCGATAGTGATGTTCTGGATTTTGCCCCTGGCCAGGGCGCTAAGGATTTCCGGCGAGAGCGACTTCATATGCAGCGAGCTGATTGACAGTTCAGCGTTGAGCTTGAGCAGACCGGCGAGTAATTCGTTTATCCGGGGGTGGTCGGTAACGGTAGGCCCCACCAGCCCGATGCGCCTCCGGTGATGCAGTCCTTCCCAGGCCTGTTTGAGCATATTGTCCACGGAACGAAAACGTATGGGTGAGAAGGCGTTATTGACCATGCAAAAGCGGCAGCCCCGCTGGCAACCCCGCTCGACTTCGATAAGGAACAGGTCGCCCAGTTCGGTGTCCGGGGTGAGGACTACCGAGGCAACGGGAAAGTCATCCAGGCTTTTCACCCACTGTCGGGTGACTGTTTTTCCCAAAGAGTAGGCCGGTACGTAAACGCCGGGTAGATTGGTCATCTCTCGGAGGAGGATATCCCGCGACTCGCCGATAGCGTCGAACAGCGGTGGAATCATGGGGGGTAATATCGCTTCGGCCTCACCGATACAAAGGCAGTCGAAAAACGGCGCCAGCGGCAGTGGATTGGCGGTGATACAGGGGCCCCCGGCAATAATCAGGGGGTGGCTTTCATCACGGTCGGCCGCGAACAGCGGTATGCCGCTGGCTTTGAGGATACTCGCCACATTAAAATAGTCCAGCTCGTAAGAAATTGAAAAAGCGAGAATGGCGAAATCGGATAGAGGTCTGCCGGACTCCAGAGCGGCGGGGGCGTGTTTTCTATCCGGCTCGAAAAATACACGTTCGCAGAGGACTCTCAGGTTTTCATTCAGCAGTTTGTAGATGGTATGTGTCCCCAGGTTGGACATACCCAGATAATAGGTGTTGGGGTAGATAAGGGCTATCGGCAGTCTCCCGCCCCAGTCCTTGACGATAGTGCCTTCTTCGTGGAGGGTCTGCGTTCCCGGACGCCGTTTTATATCCCGGCTCTTTTTTCTCCTGAATTTTATCATTTCTTACAGCGGCTGGGCGTTATTTCCAGCAGTCCTTGAGTAAACGGGCATTGATGGTTATCACCCTGTCAGAGGACGACCTGAGCTGCTGGGAAGTACCCTGCTTGCCGAACAGGGCAACCTCGACATGTTTACCGTTGTCTTTAACGGCCTGTACGGCGCCGGCAAAGTCATTGTCTCCGGCTACCAGAATAGCGACGTCATAATTATTTTTATAGCTGTGCGTTATCATATCGGTAGCCAGCTGGACGTCGGTACCCTTTTCGTAGGGGGGGACACTGGGCCAGTTATTGGTATAGACCAGGCGTCCCAGGCGTAACTCGGTATAGGGTATGGCGTTGATGCCGTCGAAGAAAGCCTGCTGTTGCTTGTACAGCTCGGGCTCCTGTTTTTGGCCCACTCTGGCATTATAATAATAGATTCTGACGAGTTCACGCCGGTTTATTATTTTTCGACAAAATTTGCCGACGTCCATGTCGGCCCGTTTGAAATAATTTTTCAGAGAATGGTAAAGATTGCTTCCGTCAATGAATATCATCACCCTTTCTGCCATGTCTCACCTCCTTTATCGCGCTAGGTTGTATATCCCTGCCTGCGGCGTTATTTTATTATATCCCTTTTCGGGGCGGCAATGCGACTTTATATCAAATGCCGTTGCCTGAGGCTGAGGGCAGGTGTTATAATTGGCGGGTAATCCTGCCGGATTTTTCAGTCAAAAAAGGGAGATATTTATGAAGGTTAGTCGTGAAGAAGTACTGCATATCGCCCACCTGGCCCGTATCAACCTGGCAGAGGACGAAATTAAGCAACTCAGCGAGCAATTGTCCAAGCTCCTGGAAACATTCGAGGTGCTGCAGCAGGTGGATACCGAAGGCGTAACGCCCACTTCACAGTCGGTGACGCTTCAAAGCGTCATGAGAGACGATGCAGTAATCCCCTCCCTGCCTCCTGATGATATTCTGGACAACGCCCCGCGGCGGGAGGGCGATTGCTTTAGAGTCAGACCGGTGCTCGAATAACACGTTTGAAGGAGGAAGCAGTGGAAATGGAGAAAGTATTCGGCATCATTCCGGCAGCTTCAAGCTCTTATATCTTTATATGGATTCTCAGTGTGGTAATAGGTGTGATACTGATTGGCGTTATCGTTATGTTTTTCATGCTGAGCTATCAGGCGAAAAATGCCCAGTTTACGGTGAACGACCAGGGTTTGCGTATCAGCCCCGGTCTTTATGGTCGCTTTATCCCGAAGGAGAAAATCAATACCACGGGAGTTAAAGTCATCAACATGGATGTCGACTCCGAATATAAACCGAAATGGCGGAGCAACGGCGCCGGGTTACCCGGTTATTCCGCCGGCTGGTTCAAGCTGGAAAACAAGGAAAAAGCCTTACTCTTTTTAACGGACCGCACCAGTGTCGTTTATATTCCGACCACCGATAATTACTCGGTGTTGTTAAGCGTTCAGGAAGCCGAGGAGTTCGCCGGTTTATTACAGAACTGGAGATAGCCATAAGGGGGGTAGTTATGAAGTGGCAAGGATGGCTGATTGTTGTGATGGTGTTAATGATTTTACCTGCTTTCAACGGGGGGTGTGAGCAGGCTGCTGACAACGCGCCTGCCAATAACGGCAGCGTCATATCCCTGCCCGAACCGGCGTACGATAGTGACACCTCGATAGAAGAGGCGCTGCTGGCCAGGAGGTCGATAAGGGATTATAAAGAAGGGGCCTTAACCCTGAAAGAGCTGGGGCAGCTTCTCTGGGCAATGCAGGGGATAACCGACCCCGGTGGTAAGAGGACGGCGCCTTCATCGGGGGCTCTTTACCCCCTCGAAATATATGTTGTGGTCGGGGATGTGGAGGGAGTCGATGCCGGTGTTTACAGGTACCGGCCGGAATCGCACGGACTGGTGAAAACGCTTGACAGCGACCGCAGAAAAGACCTGACCCGGGCTGCTTCAAACCAGTCGAGTGTCAGCCAGGGTGCTGCTGATATCGTCATTACAGTCGTTTATGAAAGGGTGACTAAAAAATACGGCGAAAGGGGCATCATGTACACCCACCTGGAAGCGGGACATGCCGCCCAAAATCTGTGTCTCCAGGTCGCTGCACTGAAACTGGGTACGGTGACCATCGGCGCCTTCGATAATGGCGACGTTAAAAAAGTGCTGGATTTACCCGGGGACGAAGAACCGATTTATATCCTTCCGGTCGGCCGGACCGGATTCTAGGAGGGAATTTTGACATCCGATTTGAGTCAGCTGACTATTCACGAAGCACACGATTTGCTGAAAAACAGGCAGTTATCCTCGGTGGAATTGACCAGAGGCTACCTGGAGCGCATCACCCGGTTAGAGCCGAAGGTCAGGGCTTTCGTAACGGTTACGGACGACCTGGCTCTGGAGCAGGCGCAAAAAGCCGATGAGCTTATCGCGACGGGCAAGGGTGGCCCCCTGACGGGCATCCCGGTAGCTATCAAGGATGTTATCTGTACTAAAGGCGTTAAGACGACGTGCTCATCGAAGATGCTGGAGAATTTCGTGCCTCCTTATAATGCCGCGGTCATGGAAAAACTGAATGATTGCGGCGTGGTGATGGTGGGCAAAGCCAACATGGACGAGTTCGCCATGGGGTCGTCGACGGAGAACTCGGCGTTTTTCCCGACGCACAATCCCTGGGACCTGGACAGGGTGCCCGGTGGTTCCAGCGGCGGCTCGGCGGTGGCGGTGGCGGCGAGTGAAGCCGCTGGTGCCCTGGGTTCGGATACGGGGGGGAGTATACGCCAGCCGGCGGGCTTTTGCAGCGTCGTCGGTATGAAGCCGACCTACGGCCGGGTGAGTCGCTACGGATTGGTGGCTTTCGCCTCTTCACTCGACCAGATAGGGCCCCTTACGCGAGACGTGACCGACTGCGCAATATTATTAAATGCAATCTCGGGACATGATAAACGCGATTCTACATCTGTGCCGGAGCCGGTACCGGATTATACCGGGAGCCTGAAAACCGATTTGAAGGGCATACGCCTCGGCATTCCCAGAGAGTATTACGTCGAGGGTATGCAGCCGGGTGTCGCCGATGCCATGAAGGCGGTGCTGAAAAAGTTGGAAGAGTTGGGCGCGGAACTGGAGGAGGTATCGTTGCCCCACACCCCTTATGCCCTGTCTGTCTACTACATCATCGCCCCCAGCGAAGCCTCGGCCAACCTGGCGCGGTACGACGGCGTGAAGTACGGCTATTCCTATAAAGGCGACACCATGTGGGAGAGCCTGGAAAAGACACGCCAGAATGGTTTTGGACAGGAGGTAAAGCGGAGGATTATGCTGGGGACTTATGCCCTTTCCGCCGGCTATTACGACGCCTGGTATGTTAAAGCCCAGAAGGTGCGTACTTTAATAAGAAGGGAGTTCGACGCCGTCTTTGAGAAGTACGACGCCCTGATAACGCCCACTTCTCCCACTGTCCCTTTTAAGATAGGGGAAAGGACGGACGACCCTCTCGCCATGTATCTGAGCGATGTCTGCACCCTGCCGGCCAATATCGCCGGGGTGCCGGGTATCTCCATCCCGGCCGGCTTCGTCGATGGGTTGCCGGTGGGCATGCAGGTAATCGGCAGACACTTCAGCGAGGAGACCATTTTAAAAGTCGCCTACGCCTACGAGCAGGCTACCGGGTGGCACAAGAGAAGAGCGGAGGTGTAGGAAAAGGGCTAAGCTTCCCCAAAATATCATCAACTACTAAATATAAAAATTGGGGAAAGGAGAATCTTATGACGACTAAACAAAGGCGCTACTGGGGATGGGTTAAAAGCATTAAGCTATATCATCATGGCACAAAAACTCTTAGTTTAGTTTTAGACCAAGAAAATGTAAGAAAGTTAGCTTCGCTCCTCACAAAGGCAGCCTCACAATTAGAAAAAGAAGCATATTCAACGGGGGACCCATCATTATTGACCAAAAAAATAGAGATTAAAGGCGTTTTCGAAGAGAGGACTGATGGAACTCACACTATCACAGTGACTTCGCCGATGTAGCGAATGTTACTTTTTATTTAGAATGTTACGTTTAACAAATTCCTAATTGGAATACTGAAAGGGCAATCTAAAAAGGGTGCCAATCCCTTTTAAAATCCCCCTCATGTCCCCCTTTAAAAAGGGGGAGGATAGATTAGCTGGATTACCGCTTTCGCGGGAATGACATAAAAACGGATTGCTTCGCTACGCTCGCAATGACAGGGGGTAAAGAGGAGGGAATATTTAGGGCTAAGCCTCAGATGATACGAGGGCGGCCAGGGTGGGAAAAGATATTTTATAAAGGGGAGTGGTGGTGTAAATAACCATGAAATTCGGCGACCTAACGTATGAAGAAATCCACGATTATGCCAGGCAAGGCTGGCTGGCTATCGTCCCAACCGGCTGTACGGAACAGCAGGGACCGCACCTGCCGGTGGATTTCGATACCTGGTTCGCCGAGCAGGTATGTCTGGCAGCATCAGAAAGAGCTGAAAATCAATATGGTATACATTCCCTTGTGCTGCCGGCTATACCCTTCGGCCCTACCCCCGAACATAAAAATTACGGCAGTGGTTATATTGATGTCCCTAAAGATTTACATGAGGCACTGCTTTTTTCTATCCTCGCGTCTCTGGCTGACCAGGGCTTTAAACGGATTATCGTCTGGCGCGGGTGCGGTCAGCACGATTTTGTTAATACAGTAAAACGATTTAATAAAGAGTATCAGAGTAAAGCTAAGGCTTACCTGCCCGATTTGCCGTATCACGGTATCTGGATGCGTCTCGGCGACCCCGCTAATCCCGGCGGTCATGCCGATTCCTTTACCACTTCCATCATGCTTCATCTCAGGCCTGAACTGGTCCGTTCGGATAAAATAGTGAATCCGCATCACGGCGAAGTAGACTGGCAGGACCCCGATTTGGACTTCAGTCGTTATTCAAAGACTGGTGTTATCGGAGACCCCACCGGCGCCAGTCCCGAACTGGGCAAAAAGCTCTGGGATGCCATTGTCAATGAGGTAGCCATGATATTCAAAGGCATTGCGGGGGGATAAAGGGAGGATATTACCGGGCTAAGCCTCAGATGCCGCGAGGGCGGCCGGGGTAGGAAAAGATAACACACGTGGGGGACGCGGGGGTATTATATTGGCGGGGGTCTTGAACTCACTCATCGTAAATGCTATTCTGTTAATATCTATTTTATTCGTGGGGTAACCGGGTGAGGAGGTAAGAATATGTTGAAAGACATTCTGAAAATACTGGAAAAAGACGCCCACATGACCGATAAACAGATAGCCACGATGACGGGCAAGTCCGCCGCTGAAGTAAGCAAAGCTATTAAAAAGGCGGAGAAAGATAAGATAATACTCAAGTATAAGACCGTCGTCAACTGGGACAGGATGGAGGAAGACGAGCAGGTATGGGCGCTCATTGAAGTTGAAGTCAAGCCGGAACCGGAGGCGGGGTTCGACTCCATAGCCCAGCGCATCGCCCGTTTTGAGCAGGTAAGAACACTGTTCCTGGCGTCCGGCACCTACGATTTGCTCCTGGTAGTGGTCGATAAAACGGAGCACAAAGTGGCGGACTTCGTGGCGCAGAACCTGGCGCACATTGAAGGCGTACAGGGTACGGTCACGCACTTTGTGCTGAAACGCTATAAGGAAGACGGTGAAATCCTTGACGGAGGGGAGGGGGTCAAACGACAGCCCGTGATTTTATAAGCGGACGTGTTGTTGGCGGAGTTATATGTCAGTAAAAAAAATAGGTCAAGAAAAATATCAAGGCAAGTTATTAGTGGACTTTTCTCGTAATGTAGTCCTTGCTGACGGAAAAAAGATAAAACTTAGTTCCACTGAGATGAAAATTCTACTTTCCTTAGTACAGAATGAAGGGCGCCCATTGTCTATTGATAGCCTTGCCAAGATTTGGCAAGATACACGTGTAAAAGCTAAAGAATATCAGCTTATTTCGGAAAGGTCCAACAGACTGTCCCCTTCCGGGATACGCAAGTTCTTCGACCTCCTGGAGGGTATGGAAGGGGTCATTTCGCTGGGGGTGGGAGAGCCGGACTACACCACGCCGTGGCACATCAGCGAGGCGGCGGTAAAGAGCCTGGAAAAGGGCTATACGATGTATACCTCCAACTCCGGCATTCCCGAGCTACGCGATTTTACGGCGAAATATCTCAAAGATATGTATAAAATCGATTATGACCCGTACGGTGAGATATTAATGACGGTAGGCGTCAGCGAGGCGTTGGACCTGGCCATGCGGGCTACCCTCAATCCCGGTGATGAGGTCATTATGACCGACCCTCATTACGTGGCATACGATTCGTGCGTCATACTGGCCGAGGGCATACCGGTAATGGTGCCCACATATGAGAAAAACAACTTCGAGGTTGAGGCGAAAGACATCGAGGCAAGAATTACTGACAAGACCAAAGCGATACTAATCGGCTTTCCCTCCAATCCTACCGGTGCGGTGATGAGTCGGCAGAAACTGCTGGATATAGCCGAAGTAGCCAAACGCCATCACCTGATGGTCATCTCCGATGAGATATACGCGCGGCTTACATATAATGGGAAACATACCTGTTTTGCCAGCCTGCCGGATGTCCGGGAAAATACCATATTACTGGGGGGCTTTTCCAAGGCTTACGCCATGACTGGCTGGCGTATTGGCTACGGGGTGGCGCCGAAAGAGATAATCACCGCGATGACGAAGATTCATCAGTACACGATAATGAGCGCGCCCACGCCGGCCCAGGTGGCTGCCATCGAGGCGTTAAAGACCGGCGAGTCGGACGTGGTGGAGATGGTCGAGGACTATAACCGGCGCCGTAAGATTATCGTCAAGGGACTTAACGATATCGGCCTGCCCTGCTTTGAACCGAGGGGGGCTTTTTATGCGTTTCCGTCCATCACGGTAACGGGAATGGATTCCGAGGAATTCTCCGAGCGGCTGCTTAAGGAAGAAAAGGTGGCGGTAGTGCCCGGCTCGGCGTTCGGCAAGTGTGGGGAAGGCTACGTGCGCTGCTGCTACGCGACGTCCCTGGAGGATATCGAAGAAGCGCTGAAGCGGATGGGGCGGTTTGTGAAGAAGTATAAGAAGTAGGGATATATAAATCGGTGCCCCTATGGCACCTAGGCTTTTAAAATTTCCCCTCCGGCAAAGAACTGCGTTGGGCTGTCCCTGAAAACAGGATTGATATAAATCCCGCGATTGCCAGTGCGAGTAGCAATAGAAAAGCCGTCTGGTAGCTGGTGGTTATGTCGAAAATATATCCGGTTACCAGCGGGCCGATAGCTCCCCCCATCGAACCGTAGAAGATGACGATGCCGAAGATAGCCCCGTGTGAGCGTGTCCCGAAAAATTCGGCTACCGTTGGCGAAATAAGCGCATAGAAGCCGCCGTGGCAAAAACCGTATACCACCACAAACAAAGTTAGTGACCATATTTCTCCGGCTGCCTGCAGCCAGGAGTATGAAGCTATTAGTCCTCCAAAGCAGATAAGCAGGGCACGCTTGTTGCCAATCCTGTCGCCGGTAATGCCCATGACCAATCTGCCAATGATACTCGCTCCCCCGATAACGGATATCATGGTAGCTCCGAACGATACGGAAAATCCGAGGTCGACCGCATGGCGGGCAAAATGCACGATAATGGTAAATGTACAGAACAGGATTGCGAAGAAAGCGATACAAAGCATCCAGAAACGCATGGTGCGAATTGCCTGCGAGAGTGATAGTCCCGTTTCAGGCAATTGTACATTGGTACTGTTTCCCGTTTCCTCGCCGTCGGGGAGCTGCCCCACCCGGGCCGGGTCCCGGCGCAGCAATGGGGCTCCCAGCACTAATACGATGGCAAGCGCGATGCCGATGACTCCGAAAGAAGTGCGCCATCCATAACTTGAGATGAGCCAGGCAGCTACGAGGGGTATAATCATTATGCCCACTCCGGTGCCTATTTTCACGATGCCGCTCATCATTCCCCTTCGCCTGACAAACCATCTGGCCGTCGTCGAAAGGAGTATGACATCTGTTCCGCTAACGCCGATACCCACTATCAGGCCGTGGAACAAGTACAGCTGCCAGATACTATTTATCTGCGACATGAGAAAATAGCCGAGACCGGCCAGAATGCCGCAAAGGACTATCAGTATCCTGGGGCCGAACCGGTCGTTCAGGTTGCCGAGGGCGATAGCACCGAAACCGATTACTATCTGGCTTAATGATGCGGCGCCGGAGATGGTTGCTCTGGTCCAGCCGAATTCAACGAGTAACGGATTGAAGAAGACTCCGTATGAGTTATATATTCCCCACACCAGAATCTGTATTACGAACGCGGTCGCCACCAGGATGTAACCATAGAATAACCGCGGTCGTTCATTCCGTTGTGGCAGATGGTCATGCTGGCCGGATAACGCTGATTTCTTTGGCATAGGTACCTGAAAGAGGGTTTTCCCCTCCTTTTATCCCCACTCCTCGTAAATATCTTTTCCCACCCAGACCCGCCCTCGGGCCCTTCCGGGATTCATGTTTAGTTGAAGACTCCCAACACGTCCAGTATCGCCCGTAATCCAAGGTGTCCTAAATATGCCAGGATGATTGCTTGCAGAGTCTGGCCTGCCCAGGAGGTTAGCATGACTTTCCAAAGAGTCACGCGGGCAGCTCCCAGACTTAGTATCATCGGTGTAAGCAGCGGAGTAGGCAAACAGGACACGATGAACAGGGCCAGTAGTCTTCGCTGTTGAGCCAGGCGGTACCACTTCAAAGCTTTCACCCTATCAACGATACGTCTTAATTTTCCTGCTGGCTGGTTTTCAGGAGAGACGGTGCTGATAAACGAGGACAGGAACCGGTTACCGGCATGCCCGGTGTAATAGGTTAAAAGGTTGCCGGCGGTGCTGCCCAGCCCGCCTATAATACCAATCAGCAGCGGGTTCAACAGCGAACCGAGCATGAATATAATGATGGCATTGGGGATGAAAACAGGAATAGGGGCTGTAGCCAGGAAGGAAATGAAAAAGAGACTATAATAACTGTGGGGATGAAGCTGGTCGATATGCTCGTAGTTCTTAAGGAGGAGAATGAAGACGATGATTGCAGCGCAAGATGTCAGCCCGAAAAAGCTGTAATAATATATACGCTTGAACCGGGGTCCGTCAGCCATTAGCCTTGGCAGCTCCGCATTAATGTGAGAGGGCTGAAGAGAAAAACAAGAGCTATTGTACCATCGAAAGACATGAT
>CAYVPT010000021.1:0-15400 GCA_964453865.1 uncultured Dehalococcoidaceae bacterium | reverse complement strand
TCGTCGTACATCACCGGCGATAGCATACGCGTCGGCGGGGGTATGCCGAATAGGGGAACGCCTTAACTCTACAGAAAGCGAGAGATTAAACAGATATGTCAGAAGGTAAATACAGTCAATACGTTATCAAGGCACCGACGCTGAAAGGGGACTTCCCGCCGCTGGCACAGAGGATGGTCTATGACGGCTTCACCAGCGGCGGCAGCGGTAATGTCGGCATCAGGTACTCGTACTTTTACGGACCTCCCTTCCAGTTCGAGGTCCCCCACAGGCACGATTACGACCAGTTCCTGTGTTTCCTAGGCACTCCTGAAGACGTGCGGGTGTTCGACGCGGAGGTGGAAATATGGCTGGGCGACGAAAAGGAGAAACACACCATGACCGAGTCCACCGTCGTCCACGTTCCGGCAGGGCTGCTGCACTGTCCGATGAACTACAAGCGGATAAGCAAGCCCATCATGCTGATAAACATCACCCTCGGCGGCGAGTACATTAAAAAGGGAACCAATGGCGAGCTGCTGCCCTGGAGGCCCGAAGATATGGATAAAATCGAAAAGAAAGAATAGCGTATCTTAGAAAATAAAAGGGGCGGAGCGCCGGGATTACCGGTGCCGCCCCTTTTTTGTAAAAAAACGTTTATCCGTGGTTTTTTAATACATTCACCCCCTTTAATTTTTATTAGAATCCACCCCCTGTGTCCCCCTCCTTTGAAAGGAGGGGGAAGATAAAAAAGAGGGGCTGGCGCCCCTCTTAGACTCCCCTGTATTATTTATCAGGGGTGAGGTATAACGTGAGGTGTAAACGTATCAACCATAGGCAAACAGAAATAAAAAGGTTGCTCCAGCTTGAGCTAGTTCGTGCGAGTCGCTCAGCTGGAGCAACCTAATTTATCTTACACGTTTAACGGCTAGGCCCTGCGGCGAAGGATAATCACCATGGCCGTTCCGCCTATTATTAGCAACGCTACTACGATGCCGATGGTCAGCCAGATGGACCAACCTTCCTCAGGCTCGCCGAGTGTCGGTGTCGGTGTGGTTGTCGGCGTCGGTGTTGTTGTCGGTGACGGTTTTGTCGGCGTCGGTGTTGTTGTCGGTGTCGGCTTCGTGGTCGGTTTTGACGTCGGCGGTGGTGCCGTCGGCGCTGTAACCGTCAACGTGCCTGATAGCCCGTCGATGCTGATAGTGTACGTACCGGCAACATCCTGGGACAACAGGAAGCTGACTTCCAGGCTGTCATGACCGGCCACGGTGACCTTCTTTGTCTCCGTAACGGCATTGTCTACCTTGAGAACAACGTCATACTGACCGGAGAGGTCGCCGGTGTTAGCGACGGTGACGCTGATATTTACTACGTCACCCGTATCTACCGCGGTCGGGGATATTACCAACTGGCTGGTCGTAAACGCAGCCGGCTTTATATATTCGATGACTGTGAACGGGGTGAAGTGGTATATCGTCGTGCTGATGGTGTGGTTCACCTCGTCTATCACGAAAGGCCCTTCGAGGTCAACCCAGGCAGAACCATCCCAGTAAGTCATGACCATAGGTCCGCCCATGACATCCGATGCGTTATATTTCATGGTAAGGGTAGCGCCGTCGGGGAATTGAGCGCCGTTGGGCGTCAGGTTGTAGACCAGAGCGAGCCGGTTTGTATCCGCCGGTAGTGCCGGAGGAGACGTCATCGGCTTTATAGATATTGAAGTCAACCCAATACCCGTCGCTGTTTCACCCCGGGTACCCCTGGAAGCCTTAAAGGTAACCTTGCTATCAGCCGACGTAGCGGTGACGTCTTTCGTAAATCTATGGTCGGAGTCAACGTATACCCTGGTAACTCCGGTGGCCCCGCCGCCGCCTCCGCCGCCACCGATGCCGACAGGCGAAGCCGCTGAAAGCACAACGGTAGCCGCGGTATCGTTGGTGAAAGCCTTGCTATCATCACCGGAAGTACCGTAGGCGATAGCCTCAATGCTGTAGGTTCCGGCAGGCCAGCTGGAGGGTGGTACCCAGACAACCGTATAAATAATGTAAGTGGCTCCTTGGTAGCTACCTCCGTAGCCATAGCCGTAGCCGTACCCGTAACCGAAGTATATCGTTTCCCAGGTCTGGTTCTGGTACCCGTAGCCATAGCCGTAGCGGTAGCCGTAGGCGGCTTGTGCTTCCCCGCCTATCCAGCCGGGTCCGGTCGTGCCGGAGATAGTAGCTGAACCCCCCGCCCCTGTATAGTTGCGTGATGCCGTTGTACTCGGCGTGGTCGGCAAGGGCAAATCAGAAAAAGTTACCGCATAGGCTCCGGTGTTTACAGACTTATATATTTTCAGGTCCACGCTTTGTATCGGCAAAACATCGGTATCCTGCACGTCCACCCTGACGCTGAAAGTGTAGGAGCTTCCCAGCGTACCGGTGCTCTGATTGGTAATATTGATATCGACCGCTCTGACCGGTGCCGGTGAGGCATACCATAATGATGCCGAAAAGGCTATTACCAGGATCATGACCAGAGCCACCCGGTATATCAACGCTGGTGCTAATATTTTTCTAGGCATTGAGGACCTCCCTCCGCTCCTGGCGTTTAATTTTTTCCTCATTTTGGCGATATTCACCGGGGTTTTTCCCGCCAGAGCAATAAGTTCGTTTCTCTTTATTTTTAAGACCTCAGCCAGGAGAATTACTATTCTCTTGGTAGGGGGTGGCATAACACCGGTTTCTATTTTGCTGAGATAAGTGGCATTAATACCGACCCTTTCCGCAACCTCCTGCTGGGTCAGTTTGGCTTTTTTCCTAAGTTTCTTGATTTTTACACCGAATTCCTGTATTGCCTGCGTTTTCACTACCTCGGCGATATCAGAAGGTATTCTTCCGGAGAGTTCCAGTAACTCTTCCTTTTCAGCATGAAGGATCTCGGCCAGGCGTGAAATCACCGGTTCGCTCGGGGGAGGCAACTGACCGTTCTCCAGTTTACTGATATAAGAAAAATCAACGTCGATTTTACGGGCGAGCTTGCGTAAGGAAAGACCTGCCTTTTTCCTCAACTCCCGAAGTCTGTTTCCGAATTTAATCGCTTCTTCCACGTTATCCCCCCGGCCTTTGATAAGGTTTGTCATATCATTATAGTGCCAGTTGAGTATATTGTCAAGTACCAAAAGGCACTATTAGTCCATTTTTACGTATATATTAGAAAATGTTGAGTAAAGTATCAGGTATATATAATGCCAATTGGCATTATTGTAATACCCCAAATATACCGTTATGGGCTACGTCACATTTTTCTCACAAAAACAGCTTGGCCAAATTGGAATCGTTTTCAAAGCTAAATCAATCGTGTTCTTATAGTCCTCTAATATTGACAAATATTGCCAAATGTCCTATTATGGGTGCAATTAATGAATTCTCTATTTCGGGCAAGTTGTGCAATATCTCGGAAGCTTTACACGAGGAATAATAAACTATTATTAAGAAAATATTAAAAAGATTAGCTAAAAAAGATGAGTTAAATGAAGATGCCAAAAGACATTAAAATTGCCATATTAGCCGGGGGGCTGGCTACCAGGCTGGGAGAGCTGACCAGAGACGAACCTAAATCACTGCTGAAAATACATGGCAAGCCGTTTATCGTATATCAAATTGAACGGATTAATAAACAGGGAATTACCGATATTATTATATGCGCCGGTCATATGGGAGAAACAATCGAGAAGTATTTAGGTAATGGTAAACGTTACGGAATGAATATCAGGTACAGCCAGGAGGACACACCACTGGGTACTGCCGGTGCCCTGAGGAAAGCCGGGGATTTACTTGACAGCGTATTTATCACTATGTACGGCGATTCCTATTTACCTCTGGACTACCGAAGCATACTTTCATGTTTTCTCGACCGGGGCAAATCAGCCATGATGACCGTTTATAAAAACTACGACCATCACGAGAGAAGCAACACGTCTATCAGCGGTGATATGGTTACCGGATACAGTAAAAACGGCAGGACCGCTGAAATGGTCTACGTCGATTACGGAGCGCATGTTTTCCGCAAGGAAGTACTCGAACTGATACCGGAAAACCGGTATTTCCCCCTGGAAGAACTATTCCCGGTATTGATTTCACAGAAACAACTGCTGGCATATGAAGCCCGGGAACGTTTCTATGAAATAGGTTCGATGCAGGGAATTGAAGAATTCAGCGCATATATAAGGGGAAAAGATGATTCTATCTAGGGCACCAACCAGGATAACGCTGGGTGGCGGGGGAACCGACCTGAAGTCATACTATGCCAAACATGGTGGATTCCTCATTGCCGGGTCTATTAATAAATACTGTAATTTACTATTGAACAAGAGGTTCTATGATAATATCCGCCTGACCTACTCGCAGGTAGAGATTAAGAAAAGCGCTGCCGAAGTAGAACACCGCATCTTCCGGGCGGCGCTGGACTTTACCGGTATCGATAAAGGAATTGAGCTTCATTCCACCGCCGATATACCGGCCAGCTGTGGCCTGGGCACGTCCTCCAGCTTCACCGTGGCCCTGCTCAATGCCCTCCATGCTCATAAACGGGAATTCGTAACCCAGAGACAGCTTGCCGAAGAGGCATGCCACATTGAAATAGACGTACTCGGTGAACCTATCGGCAAACAGGATCAGTACATGGCGGCCCTGGGCGGTCTCGTCTGCCTGACTTTCGAAAGGAACGGCGAAGTACTGGTGGAGCCTCTCAGGATACCCCCGGAAATACTGGATCAGCTGGAAAACAACACCCTGCTTTTCTTTACCGGCAGTGAAAGAAGCGCCTCGGAAATACTCGCCGAGCAGGACACCAAATCGAAGCAGGATGACCCGGACATGATAAATAATCTGCACCATATCAAAGAGATAGGCCTGGAAACAAGGAAATACCTGGAAACCGGGCGTGTCGACATGTTCGGGGAGCTCCTTCACGTTCACTGGGAGATCAAGAAAAAACGTTCCGCCAGGATGACCAGCCCTTTCCTGGACGAATGCTATGAAGTTGCACGCAAGCAGGGAGCCCTCGGCGGCAAGCTTATCGGTGCCGGCGGCAGCGGTTTCTTTATGTTCTACTGCCATAATATGAATGGCCAGAAACCCAGACTGGTCGAAGCCATGCAGAAGATGGGATTGCGCTGGGAGAGATTTCGATTCGAATTCGAAGGCGCCAAGATACTGGTTAACACGTAATGAGGAGTTCAAGATGAAAAACCAGGGCTTTATCTCCGGTTACCTCACCGAGATGAAAACGGTTGCCGAGAATATCTCCCGGAAAGACATCGATGATGTGGTTGAGCTTCTTTTCCAGACCTGGCAGAAAGACCGCCGGGTCTTTATTTGTGGTAACGGCGGTTCGGCGGGGACAGCCTCTCACTTCACCTGCGATCTCGCCAAGGCAACCATTGTCGATAATAAAAGAAGGTTCCGGGCTATATGTCTTAACGACAATGCTTCGCTGATAAGCGCCCTGACCAACGATAACGGTTTTGATAATCTGTATACCGAACAGTTGCGGAACCTCTACGAGCCCGGTGACGTCCTCATCTGCATCAGCGTTCACGGCGGCTCCGGCAAGGATAAAGCCGGACTGTGGTCGCAGAACCTCCTCAAAGCCATGAAGTATGTCTCTGACAACGGTGGTAAAACCGTAGGATTCAGTGGCTTCGACGGCGGCCCTATGAAAGAAGTCGCCGATGCCTGCGTCGTTGTCCCTGTCGATTCCACGCCTCAGGTAGAATCGTTTCACCTGGCCCTGGAACACCTGATTTGCGCCTGCCTAAAAGAAAAAATAGCGGAGAACCAGTAAAGCACAGCTTATTATTATGAGTTTGCAGCAGAACGGTAAAGCAGTCTTCCTCGACCGGGATGGCGTTATCAACGCCCTGGTTTACCATCAGGAACACGGTATTATCGACTCTCCGTTTACCGAAGAGCAGTTCGGGTTGCTCTCTCATGCCGCCGAGGCTGTAAAAAAACTCCGGGAAATGGGCTACAGGATTATCCTGGTATCCAACCAGCCCGGCATCGCCAAGGGGCATATGACGGCAGAAGTCTTTGAAAAAATAAAGAAGAAGATGGAACGCGAGCTGGACAGTGAGGATGCTTTTCTGGACGCGCAGTATTATTGCTTTCACCACCCCGAAGCCGTGATAGAGGAAATGAGGGCCGTGTGCGACTGCCGGAAACCCGCCTCGGGTATGCTCCTTAAAGCTGCCGAGGAAATGCAGCTGGACCTTTCCCGTTCCTGGATGATAGGTGATGGTATTACCGATATTCAAGCCGGCAAAGGTGCTGGCACCAGGACTATTCTCATCGGCACAATGAAATGTGAACTCTGCCATTATTTCAGCGAGGAAAACTCCGGTCCGGAGGCGGTCTGTGCCAACCTCCTGGAAGCTGCCGGAGTAATTGAAAACGAGGAGCAATTACGCGAGGTTTAGTGATGAAAAAGGAACTTACTGATATTTTAGCCTGCCCGGTCTGTAATAGCAGTCTGGAGCTGAAAGTCACCGAGGAGAATGAACAGGAGGTTATCACCGGCTCGCTGTCCTGTATCAGTTGCGGAGCCGTCTACCCTATTCAGGAGGCTATCCCCGAATTGTTGCCGCCTGACCGGCGGAGTACCCGAGAAGTTAGTTGAGATCCTGATAAGGAGGAGAGAAGATGGAAATTTATATTGACTCGGCCAGCGTTACCAAGATACGAAAATGGCTTGATATGGGTGTCATCGACGGCGTAACCACCAATCCCTCTATCATGTTCAGTGACGGTGTTTATGATGCCGAAGACGGGGCGAAAAGAATAGCCGCGCTGGTGAATCCCATGCCTTTGAGTGTCGAAGTAACGACCAACGACCTTGGTAAAATGCTGGACCAGGCCCATATCTTCGCTTCCTGGGCGCCCAATATCGTGGTCAAGATACCCCAGGAAACCCAGGACGGCATCCCGTGCTACGGCGTTATCCGGCAGCTGGAGAAAGACGGGATTAGAGTAAACGCTACGGCGGCCCTGTCGATGGGTCAGGTGATACTGGCGGCCAAGGCCGGTGCCAGTTACATCAGCATCTTCGTCGGCCGGCTGGCGGATGAGGGCGGCAACGCCCCGGAAGTAATCAGAAACGCCGCGGCATGGCTGGGGCACTGGAATTACAAAAGCAAGATAATCATCGGCAGTATCCGTTCAGTAGCCGATATTCTATCGTCAGCCATCAATAATGCGCATATCATCACCATACCTCCGCAGTTCCTGGACAAGATGGCTGACCATAAATTTGCCCGCGAGACGGTAAGGCAGTTTACCAACGATGCCGCCAGGGCACTGGATATGATGGTTGAGAAAGTGAAAGTAAAGGTAAAAGTACATTAGATTATGAGCACAAGGTCTGACCTGTACCCGAAGATTACCGCGCTTATCTGTACGTTAAACGAGGAGCGGAATTTACCGCATGTTCTGCCCAGGATACCGGCATGGGTAAATGAAGTCCTTGTCATCGATGGGCATTCCACCGACAAGACCGTTGAGGTCGCCCGGAAAATCCGTCCGGACATCCGTATCGTGGGCCAGCCCGGCGAAGGCAAGGGGGACGCCCTCAGGTATGGCATCGAGCTAGCCAGGGGTGATATTATCGTCACTCTGGATGCCGACGGCAATACCGATGCCGAGGAACTATCCAGATTCATCGAGCCTTTACTTGACGGCTATGACTTCGCTAAGGGCTCGCGTTTTCTCAATAGCAGTCCGGCCAGAATGTCCGGGCACCGGCGTATCGGCAACTGGATTCTTACCAGTGTTACCAATATCATCTTCGGCTCTAAGTATACCGATATGTGCTCCGGGTTTAATGCCGTCTGGAAGAAAGCCTGGCAAAAAGTGGAATTTCCCGATGAGTTTGGCTATGAACCTCTGATAACTATCCGGGCTCAGAGAGCCGGACTCAGGATTGTGGAAGTCTCCTGTACCGACCGGGGAAGGATAAACGGCAATAGCAAGCTCTCGAGCTGGAAGCAGGGTTGGGGGGCGCTGAAGGCTATTGTAAGGGAGCGTTTTTATGGTAGATAGCCCGGTTCTTTCCATCATTATTACTTCCTACAGCCTGAACAGGCTGAAGGGTGTCTGCGAGCTGCTGGACAGCATCGGGGCGCAGACCTATGACAATACAGAAACCATCTTTGTCGCCGAGCGTTCCCGGGAACTGGAGCGAAGCGTGATAAACCACGCCCGGGAAAACGGTATGGTAAATGTAAAAGTGATTTTCAACGACGGCGAGCCGGGTGCTTCCGCCGCCAGAAACCTAGGCATCAAGCACGCCAGCGGAGAAATTATCGCCTTTGTCGATGATGATGCCGTACTCTTCCCGGATTGGGCTGATGAAATGGTCAAGACCTATGCTGATGGTAGCATTATCGCGGTTACAGGCCTGTCCTATCCGATGTGGGAAGATTCCCCGGCGGACTGGCTGCCTGAAGAACTCTACTGGCTTATCAGCTGCACGGGCTGGAGCCGGTGGAAAAAGGTTACCGAAGTGAGAAATATATGGCTGCAAAATGCCTCTTTCCGTCGGGAAGCCTTCAAGTCGGCCGGACTTATCGACCTTGCCCTGGGCCCACGGGACGCGGTGCAGGGTTTTAAAGGGAGAGAATTTAAGGAAGGCATCATCAGCGAGGAGGTCGAATTATCGCTGAGGATAAAGAGGGCCACCGGCAAACGAATCGTCGGTAATCCGGCTGTAAGGATAAAGCACAGAGTCAACGGGTCGAGGCTAAAGTTCGGTTATATTACCAAGTGGGCTTACTGGACGGGCTATTCCAAGCACAAGCTCAAGAAATACCTTGCCGGGGCAGGCAGCGACCTGCTGAGCCCGGAACATGAGCTATTGAGTCGTATTTTCATCAGGCTTATACCGAGTATGACGATTGTCTTTTTCAAGAATCCCCTTACAGCCTGGCGCCGGCTTTCGGTGACTTTCCTGGCGCTGTTCTTTGTGGCTATGGGTTATTGCATTCATACTTTCTCACCGGCTGATGCCCACCCCAAAATTTTAATCGAGCAGGAGGGAGTTAAATAATAGATATGGAAAAATCGGCAAAAAGTACCGGATATTTTATCACCGGGGGCGCCGGCTTCATCGGCAGCCACCTGGTAGAAAAACTGCTGTCGGATAATAATAACCGGATTACCGTATATGATAACCTCGTCTCGGGGAAGAAGGAGAACATCGCGCACTGTCTGGGCAACGGCAACCTCAAATTCATCGAAGCCGATTTGCTGGACTACGCCGCCCTCACTGAAGCCATGAAGGGACACGATATTATCTGGCACCTGGGGGCTAATACCGATATCCCCGGCGGCAATAAGGTCACCGACCTCGATTTAAAGAACTGTACCACCGCCACCCGCAATGTGCTGGAAGCCATGCGGGCCAACGGCATTAACAGGATTATCTTCTCCTCGACCTCCTGTGTGTATGGCGATGCCCCGCCGGTATCTCTCGGCGAGACTTACGGACCCCTCCTGCCCATCTCCCTCTACGGCTCCGGGAAGCTGGCCTGCGAAGCGCTCATCAGCGCCTACAGCCACCTTTTCGATATACAGGCGTTGATGTTCCGCTTTGGCAATGTCGTCGGCGCCAGGATGGGCCACGGCGTTATTTACGACTTCATTCAGAAGCTCAGGAAAAATCCGCGGGAGCTGGAAATCCTCGGCGACGGCGAGCAGGAGAAGCCCTTTTTCCTGGTCGAGGACTGTATCGGCGGCATGTTCCACGCTTTAAATCACACTAATGGTCAGTACGATATTTATAACCTCGGCTCGGAGAATTTTACCAATGTCACCCGCGTCGCCGAAATCGTCGCCGGGGTGATGGGGCTGAAAGATGTGAAATTCCGGTATACCGGCGGCAAAAGGGGCTGGCCCGGGGATGTGCCCGTGGTCCATCTGGATGTGAATAAGATTAAAAAACTGGGATGGCAGGCGGGGCGGGCCTCGGATGAAGCCGTCAGGGTGGCCGCCCAAAGACTTATCGAGACTATTTAGGCGCGTATTTTTAACGGGGAGGGATTTGGTGAAGCGAACTGGCAGCCGGGTCTGCGTGGTTGGACTCTGGCACCTGGGATGTGTGGCATCGGCCTGCCTGGCCGGCCTGGGCTGTCGGGTAATCGGCGTGGACAGGGACCAGCAACGGGTGAAAGACCTGAATGACGGTAAACCGCCGTTATTCGAGCCGGGGCTGGCGGAACTGATAAAAGCGAATCTGGACGTCGGGAGATTGAGCTACACCGCCGACCTTGAATCCGGTATCAGAGGCGCCTGGTTTATTTACCTGACCTTCGATACACCGGTTGACGACAACGATGATGTCGACCTTTCCGAAATACTGGCGGTAGCCGCCGAGATGGCCGAATATTTAGAGAAGAAATCAGTCATCATGGTGAGTAGCCAGGTACCCGTCGGCACCTGCGAGCGTATAAGGTCGATAGTTCTTAAAAACAATCCCGCCGCCGATTTCGATATCGCCTATATCCCGGAAAACCTCAGGCTGGGGCAGGCCATCGAGCGCTTTATGCATCCCGACGGCATTGTCATCGGCGCCGATAGCCCGACCACACTGGAGAAAGTGGAAAGATTTTTCGATGTTATCGAAGCACCCCGGCTCACCATGAACCTGAGGTCAGCCGAGATGACCAAGCACGCTATCAATGCCTTCCTGGCGACCTCTATCAGCTTCTCCAACGAGATGGCTAACCTGTGCGACTGGCTCGGCGCCGACGCCCTGAAGGTGGCCGAAGCGCTGCGACTGGACAAGAGGATTGGCGGCGGTCTGCCGCTGAGTCCGGGACTCGGCTTTGCCGGCGGCACGCTGGCCAGGGACCTCAAGACACTGCAAAAGCTCTGGCGTAAATACGACCATCAGGGACACCTTATTAAAGCTGTCCTGAAGGTAAATAAGGAACAGAACGGGCTGGTGGTCAGGAAACTGAAAAAGATTTACGGCTCCTTATCCGGCCTGAATGTGGGTGTGCTGGGGCTGACTTATAAGGCCGGCACCAGTACCCTGCGGCGTTCGGCCGCCCTGGAGATAATCGCCGAATTAACCGCCCAGGGGGCTGCGGTCAAAGCCTTCGACCCCAAAGCGTCGCCGGAAGAGGTCAGGCAGCACAAGGAGTTCCGGTTCTGCGACGGCCCTTATGAGGCGGCTGAAGGTAGCGATGCCCTGGTTATCGTTACCGACTGGCCCGAGTTCAAGGACCTTGATTTCAATTTAATCAAGTCGGCTATGAGAAATCCGGTCATTATTGATACTAAGAATATGCTGGATGACCGGCAGCTCGTCGCTGACGGCATGACTTATTTCGGGGTCGGTCGGGGAAAATAGACCTAACCTAGAGAGGTGAGTAAATGATTTTAAAAGATAAAGTATCGGTTGTCACCGGCGGTAGCGGCGGCATCGGTAAAGCCATCGCCGCGGCCTTTGCCAGAGAGGGCGCCTCCCTGGTGCTGGTTTCCCGCACGGGGGCGGAACTGGAAAAAACAAAGCATGAACTGGCTAGTGCCCACTCGAAGGTGGAGATATACCCGGCCGATGTCTCCCGGGAAGAAGAAGTAAAATCCTTGATGGATTTTACCCTGGACAAGTTCGGCACCGTCGATATCCTCGTTAACTGCGCCGGTGTCCAGGGGCCTATCGGGCCGATAACCGATATCGATGAAAAAGAATGGTTTGAAGCTATAAAAATTAATCTCTACGGCACGTTTCTCTGCATCAAGGCTGTCCTGCCGGTAATGATGAAGAAGAACAGTGGTAAAATACTGAACTTCTCCGGCGGCGGTGCCGTTTCTCCCCGCCCCAGGTTCAGCGCTTACGGCACCTCCAAGGCGGGGGTTGTCCGTCTGACCGAGACCCTGGCCGGCGAATTAGAGGGGTGTAATATCGGCATCCATGCCATCGCGCCGGGTGCCGTCAATACCAGGATGCTGGAACTTGTCCTGGCCGCCGGCGAAGCGGCCGGCAAAGACGAAATGGCCAAGGCTCTAAAGCAGAAACAGGAAGGCGGTGTGCCCCCTCCCAAGGTGGCCGAACTGGCCGTCTTCCTGGCTTCCGATAAGTCCGACGGCCTGTCCGGCAGGCTGATAAGCCTCCCCTGGGACAACTGGACGGCAATTCCGAAGCACCTGCCCGATATCATGTCGTCCGATGTCTTCGCTATGCGCCGCATTATCCCCAGAGACAGAGGCTACGCCTGGTAAGTTAAAAAAGTACAGGAGAAAATATGAAAACGATTGTTACCGGTGGCGCCGGATTCATTGGTAGTCACCTCGTAAAAAAACTTCTCGACCTGGGCAGAGAAGTGGTCATTATCGACGACTGTTCAATGGGCAGCCAGACCAATCTGGATGACCTGAGCATACCGCTGGATATTCGGAGGGCCGATGCCCGCGACTATCACGAAGTTAAAGATATTATACACGGAGCCGGGACGGTTTTTCACCTGGCGGCGCGGGTGGGCAACATCAATTACCTGCACGGCAGCAATAACCGCGAGCTACAGGCGCTGCAGAGCAATCTTGCCATCGATGCCAACATCTTCCGTATATGCCTGGAAAGCCGTGTCGGGAAACTGGTCTATGCTTCGAGCAGCGCCGTTTATCCCATCGATATGCAGCAGCAGGCCAATGTCGTCCTTTCGCCGGAATCATTAAAATACTATAACCCCGAAGGCGGCTACGGCTGGTCGAAGCTCCTGGGCGAAATACAGCTGGGCTGGATGCCCCCCCTGTCTATCGGCATCGCCCGTATTTTCAACTGCTACGGCGAAAACCTGCACCTGGGCGAGCATACCCACGCCATACCCGATTTAATACGTAAGGCCATACGTTACCCGGAAGAAGATTTTGTGGTATGGGGAAATGGAAAACAGAGCCGGGACTTCCTCTATGTAGCGGACTGCGTTAACGCTTTGCTGGAGCTGGAGAAAAAGGCCGGCCATCCCCCTCTTATCGTCAACGTGGGCTCGGGCAAGCCGGTTACCGTAGCATCAATCGCCGAGAACATTGTGAAGATATCGGGGAAAAAGATGCCTGTCATTTACGACCCCAACCGGCCGGTCGGGCCTTTCTCGCGTACGGCGGATATCAGCCAGACAAAAGCCCGGCTGGACTGGGAACCAAGGGTAGACTTTTACGAGGGATTAAGTCGGACCTACGCCTGGGTGGCTAACCGACTCGATAGCCAAGACAAAGCCTTAGAAAAGAAAGCAATGTCTTCCCAGAGAATGATGTTATGAAAGAAGTATTACTGATATATCCCAGGCTGCAACCGGGGAAATGGGGAGGCTACTGGGACCCGCCTCTGGGCATCCTGTATCTTGCCAAATATCTACAGAATCAGGGCATAAAATGCAATACCGTTGACGCGACGTTTTTAGACGATTGGGACATCTTCGAAAAATACCTGCGTAATTATAACCCCGACGTCGTAGGTATTTCCTTCTCCTCGCCCATCGCTCACCTGGGTTTTAAAGCGGCCGGGACGGTGAAAAAAATATGGCCGGGCTCTTTTACCGTCGCCGGAGGCCCGCACCCGACTGTTGAGCCAGACCAGACGATTGAAAATAAATATATAGACGCCATTGTCATCGGTGAAGGTGAAATAGCGTTGACCAAACTGGTAATGGCTCTATCCGGTAACGTAGCATGGGAAACTGTCCCGGGTATCTGGTATAAGAACAACGGACGGGTAGTAAAAAACGAAGGGAAAGAATACGTCGCTAATCTGGATGACCTGCCTTTTCCGGACCGGGAGACAATCGACCTGAAGAGGTATATCGAGTTAACCAGAAGCATTCCGATTCATGTGTCGCGGGGATGCCCCTTCAACTGCCTTTTCTGCCAGCCGACACAAAGAATGATTTTCGGGCCGCAGGTAAGGACCAGGTCGCCGCAGAACGTAGTCGCCGAGATGCTGGCATTAAGGGAGAAATATCCCCGGAAAAACTATATGTTTTCCTTCCAGGCCGACACATTCACCATGTCCGGCAAATGGGTCCTGGAACTATGTGACAGGATAATCGACAGCAATCTGCAGCGCATTCCCTGGGTCGCTGATAGCCGGGTAAATACTATCAACCAGGAGATGATCAAAGCTATGAGAAAAGCCGGTTGTATCAGTATCCGTTTTGGAATTGAGTCCGGCTCACAGAAAATCCTAGATTTTTTAAACAAAGGCATCAAGATCGAGCAGAGCCGCCGCGTCCTAGACCAATGCTATCAAAACAATATTATACCCCAGTCATACCTGATGATCGGTACACCGACCGAAAACAGGGAAGATATTGAGATGACCTGCCGATTTATCCGGGATAATCATCCCGCCTACATCAATATTTCAAGGACAACGCCCGTACCCGGTTCAGGTCTGCATAAATATGTCATGGATAATCAATTATCCAACGTGAAGAATTTTATCGAGTTCGATTATTACCACAATGAATACCCAATAAAACTGGAGCACCTGACCAGACAGGACCTTGACCTGTCCTACAAGAAGATGATGAATATCTGGCTAAAGTCCTTAATCAGTCGCCCTTCTTTGATTATCGAGTTCTTTAGACTGCTCCACCGTTTCCCCGGCTACCGACTATTTCTTATCAAGGATGTTGCGAAAGGTTTCAGGATAGGCACCACCGGGGGTTTTCTGCTCAGGCTGTTTTCACTCCGTGAAAAGACCAGAGCCAGGCGACAGAGAGTGGACGGGCAAAAAATAACTGATTATAGTGAGGGATAATGAGAGCATTGATAACGGGGGTCACCGGGCAGGACGGCGCTTATCTGGCCGGGTTCCTCCTAGAGAAAGGCTACACGGTCTACGGCACCTACCGTAGACTGTCCACTCCCAATTTCTGGCGTCTGCAATACCTGGGTATCTTTGACCGGATCAAATTGATTCCCATGGAACTGATTGACACCCCTTCGATTATCGAAGCGATTAATATCTCGCGTCCCGATGAGATTTATCACCTGGCTGCCCAGAGCTTTGTCGGCATATCCTTCGAGCAGCCCGTCGGTACGGGGCAGGTGACCGGCCTCGGCGTTACCCGGTTGCTGGAGGCTATCCGCAAGACCTCACCGGCCTCCCGGTTCTACCAGGCTTCCACCAGCGAGCTTTACGGCGGCGACCACCTGACGAGTCAGAACGAGGACACACCCTTCCATCCCTGGAGCCCTTATGCCGCCGCCAAGCTGTACGGCTACTGGCAGACCAAAATCTACCGGGAGGCTTACAATATATTTGCCTGCAACGGTATCCTCTTTAACCACGAGTCACCCCTGCGCGGCCTGGAGTTCGTCACCCGGAAAATCTCCAACAGCGTGGCGAAAATCGCCCTGGGACTGGAAAAAGAGCTGAA
>CAYVPT010000020.1:8322-15890 GCA_964453865.1 uncultured Dehalococcoidaceae bacterium | reverse complement strand
GCCTTGAGGGCAAGGTGGCGATGGTGACGGGGGCGGGGAGCAAGCGGGGCATGGGACACGCCGTGGCCGTCCGGCTGGCCAGAGAAGGGGCCGACGTCATCGTTCTGGACAAGTACGCCACCCCGAAAAGCATCTGGCCGGGGGACGAGGGGTGGGGCGGGTTGAATGACGTCGCGAAAGAGGTCGAAGCCCTGGGCAGGAAAGGCCTGGCGGTGTTAGCCGACGTCGGCAACGGCAAGGAAGTAGATGAAGCGGTCGCCAGGACTCTTAAAGAATTCGGCAAGATAGATATCCTGGTGCATTGCGGCGGCATACGCGGCGCCATGACGACGCCAATCGTAGACCTTTCCGAGGAAGAATGGCAGGATATAATCGATATCAATCTGACCGGCTCGTTCCTGATATCCAGAGCCGTCGCCAGAACGATGATTCCCGATGGGGAAGGCAGAAAAATCGTCCTCTTCGGGTCGAAGGCGGCTACCCAGGGATACGCCGGCAGCAGCGGCTACTGCGCCTCCAAGCACGGTATCCTCGGCCTGGGCAGAACGCTGGCGGCCGAGCTGGCGCAGTACAAGATAAACGTGAATATCATCAATCCCGGCGGTTTCGATACCAACCTGAGAGACAGCGAAATCACCAAGCGGGCTAAAGCCCAGGGCATCAGTGTAGCCGAAGCCATCGAACAGGAAAGCAAGAAATCGGGGCCGGGACCGCGCGTGCCGCTGGGTCGACTCGGCAGGCCGGAGGAAATCGCCGACCTGGTATTTTTCCTGGTCTCCGACCAGTCCGTATACATTACCGGAAAGGCCATCGATATCGATGGCGGTCTTTAAATTAGAGGTATTATTTGAACAACGCGATATATATGACACAGGACGGCTGGCAGTATTTATTTTCTCCCGACTCGGTTGCCGTTATCGGGGCATCAAGCACGCCGGGGACCTGGGGAAACAACGCGGTGAAGGGCCTGCTTAACTCCAAAGACAGGCATATCTACCCGGTCAATCCCAACGCTACGGAAATCCTCGGGCTAAAGGCTTACGGCAGTGTGCTGGATATACCGGATACCGTGGAACAGGCGGTCATAGTGGTCACCGCCAGACTCGTTCCGCAGGTATTAAATGAGTGTGTCACCAAGGGAGTTAAAGCCGCGGTTATTATTTCGGCCGGATTCGGGGAAACGGGCGCGGAGGGTCGAAAACAGGAAATCGAGTTAGCTGATATTGCCCGGAGGGGAGGACTGCGCTTCATCGGCCCGAACAGCATGGGGCACGCCGATACGGGGTCGCAGCTATCTACCTTCGGTCAGGTGGGGAAAATGCCCCGGGGACCGGTCGCCGTCCTTGCCCAGAGCGGCAATATGTGCCTCAAAATAGTACGCAGTCTGGCGGAAACGGGAGTGGCTTTCAGCAAGTACATCAGCACCGGCAACGAGGCCGACCTGCATATGGAAGACTACCTGGAATATCTCAGTGAAGACGATGATACCCATATAATCGCCGCGTATATTGAAGGACTGCGTGAAGGCCGGCGTTTCCTGCGGCTGGCCAAGAAAATAACGGCTAAAAAGCCTTTTATCGTCATCAAGGTGGGCGGCACCGCCGAATCGGCTAAAGCCGTCATGTCCCACACCGGGGCACTGGCCGGCGAGGACGCGGTCTATACCGCTGCCTTCAGACAATCGGGCGTCATCAGAGTCGATGACGACGACGAACTCGGTGATACGCTGCTGGCTTTACTCGACGGCCCCCTGCCCCGCAGCAACCGGGTCGGCATCCTGAGTATCGGTGGCGGGCCGGGGGCTTTGACCGCCGAAGCCTGCGAGAGAGAAGGGCTGGTGATAGGAACACTCGAAGAATCGACCCTGCAAAAGCTGGATAAATATTTACCACCCCGCTGGTCGCGCCGCAATCCGGTCGATATGGCCGGCCCTAGCGCCGCCGAGTTCGCGGTCATCGCCGACCTGCTTCTGGCGCTGCTGGAGGATGCCAATATCGATGCCGTCCTGCTGCTGGCGCCGATAGTAATGGATAGAACGCTGCTGGCCAACCGTATGGGCTTTAGCCCCGAGCAGATAAAAGCCTATCAGGAAAAGGAACGAAAAAACCTGAGGTCGATAAGCGAGAAGGCAAAGCAATACGGCAAGCCGGTGTTTTTAATGTGGCAGTCCCGCGGCGCTAATGTTGACACGGAACTGGCCTCGCTTTTCCACCGGGAGGGAATCGTCACGCAGTCGAACTCACGCCGCGCGGCACGCGTGTTACGCCATCTTACCTGGTACCGGCGGTACCTGGACGCCACCGCGGGTAAATAGCGCTGATTTCCTGAAGAGGGAGTATTATGAAAAATAAAAATGGGATTATCGCCAACGCTATGAAGCAGGGCCGGACCGTCCTGACGGAAATCGAAGCCAAGCAGGTCTTCAGGGAAATCGGTATAAACGTGGTCGAGACAAAGCTGGCTACGAGCCAGAAGCAGGCTGCTGAAATCAGTGCCGGCATCGGTTTTCCCGTGGTATTAAAGATAGCCTCGCCGGATATTACGCATAAAAGCGACGCCGGCGGCGTAAAAACCGGACTTAAGAATAAAGCCGAGGTGACGAAAGCCTACCGGGAAATCATGGCTTCCGTGAAAGAGAAGTATCCTAAAGCTAAAATCGACGGCGTGGCGGTAGAGAGTCAGGCCAGACCCGGAACAGAATTAATCGTCGGTATGTTCAAAGACGCCCAGTTCGGCCCGGTGGTCATGTTCGGGCTGGGGGGGATATTCGTAGAGGTCCTCAAGGACGTCTCTTTCAGGATTATTCCCATCGAGCGCCGTGATGCCGCCGAGATGATAAAAGAAATCAAGGGATATGCCCTGCTGCAGGGCTACCGCGGACAGGAGCCGGCGCACCTGCCGTCTCTGGAAAAAATACTGCTGAAGGTCTCCGCTTTCGTGGAAAAGGCGCCGGAAATCAAGGAGATTGACCTTAATCCCGTCTTCGCCTACAAGGACAGCGCCGTGGCGGCAGATGCCAGGATAGTGCTGGAGGGATAGGTTTTTAATATCAATCTATCCCCCTAGCCCCCTTCCTTTGGTAAAGGAAGGGGGAATTTTTACAAATGGAATCCTGCTTATTGGGGATTTATTCTACAGAGGCCAGTGTTGTGCCTTGTTACAAGGAACGGCCGCCTCCTTATCCCCTTACCAGGGATAAAGGGGTGGGTTAACAACAACGGGATAAGCCGCGAATTATGCGAGGGAGGCAGGGCAAACTCACAGGATAAGCCACAGATGTCGCGAGGGCGGTAAGGGTGGGAATAGATAAGAAACGAAGGGGCGGGGGGATAAATTTATGGATTCCAGCCTACGCTGGAATGACGAAAAAAGCTGGAATGAGATTTTAAGACTGTTTAGAAGAATTATGCCTTTTTCCGGCTGGTCCTGATGACTCCCTGTTTTTCCAACTCGGTGATATCTTCGGATTTATACCCTAGCTTCAGTAGAATTTCCTCGGTGTGCTGCCCCAGCATTGGCGAAGGCCCCTGCGGCTGCCCCGGGGTCTTTTTTAACTTCACCGGCAGGTTGAGCATTTTAACATCGCCGCGGGTGGGGTGCTTCACGGTGGTAATCATGTTATTAGCTTCAAGCTGGGGATGCTCGCAGATTTCTTTATAGGTCAGGCAGGGGTCGCAGCGCATTTTAGCTTCGCGGAATACCTGCGCCCATTCAGCGCGGGTCTTTTTACTGAATGCCTCGTCAAGTATTTTGCCTATTTCTTCGCGATTCTTATGACGGGCATCGTCGGTAGCGAATTTGGGGTCTTTAGCAAGGTGCTCCACGCCGACCACCTTACAGAAAGCCGGCCACATGGGCCCGGTGCCAAAGATGGTCAGGACATCGCCGTCTTTAGCGCGGAAGGGCCCGAAAGGCGGCGTGCCGTAGCTCCGGCCGGACTTATAAGGCATCCTGCCTTCGGTCAGATACTCTGCGAAGCTGGAAAACTGCAGATACAGGGCCGCATTAAGGTTGTTGACAGTCAAAGCCTGTCCCACACCCGTCCGCTCCCTGACGAAAAGGGCCGTCATGATGGCATAAGCCACCAGCATCCCGCCGACGTGGTCACAGGCGGGGAAGGGCATCATTTGCGGAGCGCCGCCGGGGTAGCCCATAACGCTGACAATACCGGACATAGCCTGACTCCACATATCACCGCCGGCGCGGTGGGATACGGGCCCCGATTCACCATAGCCAGAGAACGAACAATAGATAACTTTTGGATTGATTTTCGATATAGCTTCATAGCCTATATTCAGCCTCTCCGCCACACCGGGACGGAAGCTCTGTAGGACGACGTCGGCTTCTTTAGCCAGTTTCAGGACGATTTCCAGTCCTTTTTCCGTCCGTATATCGATAGCGAGGTCTTTCTTGCCGCGGTTGAACGCCATCCAGGAGGCCGTATCCGGCATTTTTTCGACGACGCTGGTATCGAGGACATCATCCATACCGGCCGGGAGCCCCAGGCGCTGGGCTTCCCCCTGCACCCTTTCCACCTTAATGACCTCCGCGCCCATATCGGCCAGCATCGTACCGCCGAAAGGCGCCGCCACGGCGATGCTGAAATCAAGGACTTTAATACCTTCCAGAGGATAAACCATAACCTGCCTCCCCGGAATTATTCATTATTGTCATAGTCGGGCTTAACCCGACTATCCAGACCATCCTTCCACCCCGAGATTCTTCGCTCCGCTCAGAATGACAGCCTAGCGGAGGCTGGATTCCAGCTTTCTCTGGAATGACAGCATTATTTGTTTTTTTACCTTATTATCTCAGCTTAACAGCTCGATTAATTCCTGGATATCTTCAACCTGCTCAAGCTGTTTGATAAGTGAAATAATCTTATCGATTTGTCCATCGGTACGCGGCTTGACGGCATAAGCGGCGCAGTCGCGGAACTTCCGTTCGTAGTCGGCGAACGGCAAGGGTTTCATGCCTTCACCTTCGAGGATATCCAACTGCTCAATGCAGTTCTCGCCCTGATGCGTCGTTACCCCGATTTTCGCCGGTATCAGACCTCTTTTTTCACCTACACCTTTATTCATCTTAACACGCACTTTAGCAGAAATTTCCAGTATATCGGAGCTCTTGATAGCCTCTTCCGTGAATTCCCCGATGCCGGCATGTCCCCTGCCAAAAACGGAGGCCACCGCCCAGGGAATGCTGAACTGGGAATCGACTGGATTTTCCGGCCGGCTCCTCTTTTTCAGCGGATAAAACAGGAAATTTGTTTCATCCTGGTGGAAGATGGTGATTTCTTTGATGTCTTCAGGTTTGAAACAATACTTTTTGATCATCGCCAGCGCCAGGTCAACATAGCTATGAGTTCCTTTACAGCAGGGATAGGGTTTCATGGCGGCGTTTAAGCCGGTGAAGCGTTTACCAAGGTCGGCGGTAAGGGGGACGGGGTCGTACTCCCCTTTATGGTAGAGGTTGAAAAGGCCTACTTCCCCTTCCAATGACTCTTTAGCGCCGGTGATACCTTTCTCCGCCATCAGCGCGGCAACGATGCCGCCGCGGGCGGCAAAGCCGGGCCCCATTCTTTTTGTTAAAGCGCCTTCGGTAACGCACTGGCCGTTGCCGCTGCACTGGTGATAGGCAATACCGAAGGCATTAACCAATCCGTCTTCATCGAGACCCAGCAGCCGGCCGGCCACGCCGGCGGAAGCCAGATAACCATACAGCGGTGTAAGGTGCCATCCCGCGCCCGGGTGACCGCCGACGGGCGGGGTTTTCATACCGGAGCGGAACGCCTGACCGAGTCGCCCCATCATATCTGCCCCCAGAGTGACGGCGGCAATTAACTCCTGGCCACTCACCTTACCCTGCCGCTCGGCCACAGCTAGGGCCGCCGGTACGATGACCACCGACTGGTGAGTGGGGCCGTCACCGGTGTCATCATAGTCCAGGGCATGTCCCATGGTCGCGTTGACCTGGGCGGCGTTCGGGGCGGGCACTTTTTTACCGAAACAGAATAAATTGCTTTCTTCCTTACCGCCCCAGTCGGACACGATTTCCGCCAGTTCCTTGACGCCGGCCTTCGAGGAGCCGCCTAAAGCCACCCCGAGAATATCCAGAACCTGCTTTTTGGTATGCGCAATGACGTCAGCAGGGAGGTCGTCATATTTTAAGACAGCCATGTTTTTTGCCAGTAAATACGCAGCGTCCATGTTTTCTCCCGAACGACCTGACGGCAGTTATTTATCCAGAAACTCGTAGAACTTATTACGCGCGTGAATGGCGTCCCGCACACCCATGTCTCTCCTCTCCTTGAAGAAATTGAACTCATCTTCCTCAAAGTGAATATTCGTGTTCATGGTATGCATCAGCCACGAGTTAGTCATGCCGGAGGTAATACCTAAAGCATCGCAGACGGCCTGCTTAGACGCCCGGCCCATAGCGATGCCGTCCCGCGGGAACTTGGCAAAACCTTCGGCGTAGCGGTTGACCTCTTCTTCAAGCTTGTCAGGTGGGACAGCCCGGTTGATGAGTCCGATGCGGGCGGCTTCCTTGCCGTCAATCATGCGGCCGGTCAGGCACAGGTCCATGGCGTTGGTAAGGCCGACGCGCAGTATCATCAGCGGCGTGATGGTCAGTACCGGTATACCCAGCCTGACCTCGATTTCACCGAACTTGCAGTCCTCGGCGCCGACGATGAAATCGGCCCCCAGGTACATGTCCATGGAAGCACCGAGAAGGTAGCCGTGTGCCTGGACGATGGTTATTTTGGGGAAGTAGAGCATATCGAGAGCGCCTTGATAGAAAGCGCGGCGATCGAACTTTAGTCGATTCCTCATTGCTGTCTTGGGGGCTTTTTCGCCGTGCTTGGGCTCTTTCCAGCCGTAGACGAAACCGACCTCGTTCAGCGGCGCTCCGGCAGCGAGGGCGCGCCCGGCTCCCTTGATGATGAGGACTTTGATATCATCGGCATCTCTTACCAGGTCCATGGCCTTGCCGACATCCTTGACGCCGGTATTCATCGTCTCCGGGCTGTTCAGCGTAATCCGGGCGACGTAGCCGCTTCTCTCGTAAATTACGTCTTCGAAATCAGCTGCTTTTTCAAACTTTAACATTTTTTACCTCCCTGTAATATGTTTTGTCATTCTGGCGAAAGCCAGAATCCACTCCCCTTATCCTCTCCTCTGGATTCCAGCCTGCGCTGGAATGACATAGGAAATTATTCAAATACCCCATCCTGCATGAGGCCGACAAATTCTTCATCGGACATTCCCAGCATCTCGGTGCAGATTTGTTCGGTATGTTCACCGAGCAGGGGACTCGGCGAATAGGGTCGGGCCGGTGTTTTCGAAAGCTGGAAGCTCTGCCCCAGGTGGGTAAAATCTCCCATCTCGGCGTGCTGCATGGGCCAGTATATATTGCGTTTCCTGAGCTGGGGGTCATTAAAGACATCGGCCGTATTTTCGACAACGCCAGCGGGTACACCGGCTGTCTGCAAACGATTCATCACATCTTCAGCAATTTGATTGACCGTCCAATCGCCGACGATTTTATTAAGCTCTTCTTCGTTT
>CAYVPT010000020.1:0-8312 GCA_964453865.1 uncultured Dehalococcoidaceae bacterium | reverse complement strand
TCGCCCATTCTTCGTCATCGGACACGGCGATGGTGCACCAGCGGTCGTCGCCCTTACAGGGATAGACGCCGTGCGGGGCGGCATAAGGAGAGGCATTACCCATTCTTTCCGGTTCTTTACCACTGGCGGCGTATTCCAGCAATCCCGGCAGGATGAAGGATATAGCCGTCTCGAACTGGGACAGGTCCAAAAGCTGGCCTTTTCCGGTTTTATCGCGGTAATCGAGGGCGGCCAAAAGGGCGGCGGTAGCGTAGCGCGGGCTGATACAGTCCGTATAAGCGGAAACGCCGACGGGTAACGGTTCTTTGCCCGGCCATCCGATGAAGTTGGGCAGTCCGGCGATGGGCACCAGCACCATGCCGAAAGCCGGCAGGTTTTTATATGGACCCCAGGAGCCATAGCCGCTCTGCCGCAGCATAATGATGTCCGACTTTATCTTTTTTAAGTCTTCGTAGGCTAGCCCCCACTTCTCAATAACGCCGGGGGTGTAGTTTTCAAAAAAGACATCGCTCCAGGTTACCAGTCTCCTGGCTATTTCGCCGGCTTTAGGGTGGTTCATATTGAGTGAAAAGCTTAAGATATTAGAATTATAGTAGGTAAAATAACCGCCGCGGTTTAGATTAGGTTTATTATCCTTGTAGGGAGCCGACGAACGCATCGTGCAGGGTCGTTTGCTGGTCTCGATGCGTATGACCGTGGCACCGTGGTCGGCGAAGAATTTCATGGTCAGCGGGCCGACCACCGCCCAGGCGAAAGCCAGTACTTTCAGTCCGCTCAATACGCCTTCTCTTTTCACAAAATCCCTCTCTAACTCTCCCCTTTTTACCCTCACCCTATGTCCCTCTCCCATAAAGGGAGAGGGATGATTTAATATACTGTGTTAAATAACCCCAGCCTGCTTTAACACGGCGACTTCCTGCCCTGAAAGTCCAATCTCCTGATAAATCTCCGCATTATGCTCCCCGATTAACGGCGCCCGGAAGCGGGTAGAGCAGTCCATTTCCGTCGACCTGATAAATTCTTTAGGGTAAGTAATGCCGGTACCCAGCTCCGGATGTTCTATTTCCGTCCAGAAACGGCGGTCGTTAAGGCACTCGTCATCCAGCAGGTCCTGCATACCGGACAGCGGGCCGATGGACACTCCCCTCGGCACGGCGCCCTTCAATAGCTCTTTACTGGTATGTTTCAGGAAAAACTCGCCTACCGGCTGCGATATTTTATCCATTTCTTCCCGCGTGACGGTGAACATATCGAAGTTATCCCAGTCCATGTTCAGGAGAAAGTCGGTAGCCATTTTTTCCTCGTCCATCCAGGCCACCAGCGAGCTTAAAGTTTTGGCGCCAGTCCGGCCACCGATGACGTTGAAAAAGACATGGCTGTCCTTACAGCGCCAGACCTGCCGCTGCCCGACGCTCTTGCTCATACCGCCACGGAAAGCCCCGGCGCGTTTCAATATCGCCCCGTTAAGCTCGTAAGTGGGCACGGCATTGGCCTGAAACCAGGCGGCGCTCTGCTGCATGGACACATCCACGAGCTGGCCCTCCCCGGTCTTTTCCCGATGGTAATAGGCTATCATGCAGCCGACGGCGGCATCCGCCCCGGCGTGCAAACAGGCCTGGGGCAGGCTGATATGCACGGGGGGGCCATCGGACTCACCGGTCTGGTAGAGTGTGCCGCTCATGCCCATGACGACGATATCCGAGTCCTTGAAGTTGCGGTAGGGCTCCTCCGGGCCGAAAGGCGTAATGGAAGCCCAGATAATACGCTTATCTATTTTACTGAAGTGGGAATATCCGATACCCAGATTATCCAGATAGCCCGGCGGGAAAGACTCAATAACGAAATCGGCGGTACTGACCAGCTTCTTGAATAACTCACGACCTTTAGCGTTTTCAATATCGAGGGTGATACCTTTTTTATTGGAGTTATAGGCAAACCAGTAAAGGCTTTTTTCGGGGTCGGGAGTACCGCCCCAGAAACCGCCGATACGTCGTGAGGGATCGCCGCCGGGCCTTTCGACCTTGATAACGTTTACGCCAAGGTCAGCCAGGATTTTCCCGCAGAGGAAACCCTTATCATCGGTCAGATCCAGTGCGCGCAGGTGATTTAACATATATTTACCAACTCAATATTTTGTCATTCTGAGGGAGCGAAGCGACCGAAGAATCTCCGAGGGATAAAGAGGGGAAACCTGCTCCTCCCCGATATCCTTCGCTACGCTCAGGATGACATTATTATATAATCACTTAATACTATATTTGTTTCAGGTACTTCCTGGCAAGGGCTAAAGCCTTTTCCGGTTCCGACTGGCTTAATAGTCCCACCGCATAAAGGATATACTGTTCGTCAAGATAAAATTGCGGTTTTTTAGGTTTAAGAATAAAGGGGTTTTCCTCGCGGAAGAGGACGCCTTCCAGTATTTTACGGGGCTCCTTCGAGAAAATGATGGGGCCGCCGGTACCGATAACGCTTTTAACGCCGGTCAGGTCTTTGCCATGCTGAATCAGCTTTTCACCGTTTGGTGTGTATACAACCTCTATTTTACCGGAATGTCGATCCATAGCGACTTCCACCATCAGGCAGGAAAGTAGCAGGTGGCAGGCGTATTCTTCCGGAGTTTCCGGCAGTTTGCCATCGTGGAATCTGGCCACAACAGCCGGAAAATCAGGCGGTGTTTCCCTGGCATCAGCCAGTTCCATCAACCTGTCCAGATTATATTTTAAACCCAGGTCTCCTTCCACCGTCCTCTTTTCGTAAGGCTCCGGCAGACCGGTCATGATAATATCGGGCTGAACGGGATTGCCCCTGGCGATAGAGTGAACGTCCGTGGTCGCTCCGCCGGGGTCGATGACGATAAGCTCCCCAAAGCCGGCATCATCACCACACCCCCCGGCAATCAGCCTGGCGGCTTCGAGGACGGCGGAGGGTGTCGGCATAAGGACATCCTTGATAATCGATTTTGCCCTGGCGACACCTTTGGCTTCGATAATGTTCTTCATGAAAAGTTCGCGTATTTCTTTATTACACGGAGCGACGTCCAGCACGCCTATCTCCGGCATGACATTCTTCGTATAAACGACATTTTTCCGGTTACCCTCGAAGATAGCTCTGATGTCATCATGTGCCGTTTTGTTTCCGGCGATGATGACATTGGTTACCGCCCGGCCGGTATGGGAGAACAGGCGGGCATTGTGAATGATAACCTGTTCATCGCCGCCATCCGTCCCCCCGGCGAGAAGGAGTATATCGGGAGCCAGTGACTCTATCTCCCGGACTTCCTCCTGTGTGAGTTTGTAGGAATAGCAGCCGATTACTTTAGCCCCCGCCCCCAGCGCGGCGAGATTGGCCGCCTTACTGGTTAACTCCGGCACAAAACCGGCACAGACCATACGCAGACCGCCGGCGGCGCTGGAGCAGGCCAGGGCTTCTTTCTTATCCAGGTCGCTGATATCATTTTTATCGGCAATCTCCTTCAGGGCATTCTCCAGTCCCAAAGTGATATCGCTATCAACGGTAGAGGGCACCCGGGCGGTAGCCAGCACCTCGACTTTTTTATGGTCGATGGCGACAACCTTGGTGAAGGTACTCCCGAAATCGATTAACAGTCTGATATCGTCCATAAACATACCACTGTCATTGCGAGCGAAGTGAAGCAATCCGTAACTTTTTTTAAATGTAGATTGCCACGTTGTTCCGATTACATCGGGACTCCTCGCAATGACATCTAGTAATTACATCTTGCCCTTGGCTTTGAGGTCTTTTTTCAGGTCGGCGATGCCCACTTCCGTATCGGTCTCCGGCGGATATACCCGGTCGAAACCCAGGGCTTTGAACTTCTTCTCCACCTCTTTGGGGTCGGACCGGCCGATGACAATATTCCCGCCGATATAGAGGAGAACATCACCGAGCCCGGCTTCCTGGCGTTTATCGTCAAAGCCTTTCAGGTCCAGCTCGGCCATACCGTAAAGCGAGCTCATCATGATAGCATCCGCTTTAGTCTCCTGGGCGACGCTGATAAATTCCTCGGGCGTTACCTGCATGCCCAGCTCAACGACCTTAAAGCCAGCGTCCCGCAGCGCGCGGGACAGAACCTTGGTGCCGATGACATGCGCATCCATCCCCACCGTTCCCGTGATTACCGTTGGTTCTCTTTTCATCGCTTATTCCCCCGAATCTGTAGTATTATGTCAATAAATTATTACTGGTTAAAAGGCGGTATGCCCACGATTTTGCCTTTACTCAGGCTCCACAGGTCGCGGACAGCCGTATGATAATCCGCTTTCCTGCCTTCCAGCTTCTCCCTCTCCCCTATTTTCTGCCGGTGGAATTCTTTGATTTCATCCGGTATGGGAAGGTCGCCGAACTCCAGGTAGCGGCAGGCCCCCCGGGCATCCCTTACACCCAGCACGTTGTCCTTGACGTTTATGTTGGGACTCCACGGCGAATCGAGTACGCCGGACTCGACCGCCTTGATGGTGCCGTCGACAATATCGCCGTCGCCGAGGTCCAGGATTCTATCGAGGATAGCCCTGACCTCTATTTCGGTCACCTTCTCTTCCGTATCCACGTCCTTTACTTCCAGTTCAACTTGCTGCTCTCTGATGACATCGAAAATCCACTTGGCCGCCCGGTAACTCACCCGGTGGGTCTCCTCGGTGGGAACGCCGGCCCCTTCGTCAATGCTCCGGAGGTCTACGGCGTTGGCTTTAGCCAGGGCGCCGACCATGGAGACATAGGTTAAATAGGCGAAAGCCCCGCCCATATCCATAGCGACGGGGAAAAGGGGCGTCTGGGCGGGACAGGTGCCGACAATCATGCAGTCTTGATACCCGAACTTGTCCAGGTACTCCCGGATAATTCTCGGCGCCAGCCTTATCCAGGCCATGTCCTGGACCATGTTACCCATGCAGTGTACCAGCGGGTAGAGGGCTTTCTGTCCCTGCTCCGCCGCCGTCACCGCCTCAACAATCATACAAACAATATTTACACTCAGCGGAAAAGGAGCGCTGGGCAGCCACCCGTGGAGGTCTTTGCAGAGGATTACTCCCCTATCGGCGTACCAGCCGATAGTCCTCATGCCGTTCTGGCTGTGCTCGACAAGCTCCTGGATGGTCATTTTCTTGGCATAGCTGCCGAATCCCAGGAAACCAATACCGGCCTCGGCAGTGGTCATGCCGGCAGCGATAGCGATTTCCCCACCGGCCCCCCGGGGACTGAAAGCGGCATCGACACTCTCAATAAGCTTGCGGGTCTTTTCAACTCCATAGTTGATGATGGGAAACCCGTTGAGCAGCGGCTTGCCGGTCCGGTAGCACTCTTTAAGAATTTCCTCAATCTTCTCAAACTGGCGTGCCCGGGTATAGCTATCCGTGGTCACCGGGATGAGGACCACTCCGGAGTCCCTCAGTCCCTGACAGAGTTCAATCATTTTTTCCAGTATGGGGGTCCCGGCGCGGGGGAAGACGCTCATCCTGCCTTCCTCGCGTAACTTGACCATCACCTTCCACCAGATCTTACTATCGGGCAGGCTCTTCTGATAAGCCACCGCCTCCTCGAAGTCCACTTCCCTACCCGTCGGCCACCTGTCAAGCTCTTCACGCCTCTTTCGCATCAGCAACTCATCGTCAATCCGCTTGTTACTGATTCTGAGTTTCTTCATCATTTCCTCCAGAGTTCACAATTAACAGTTCTCTCAGCATTATTCCCGGGGCGCTGATAAGAAGGTAGCCGCGTGCGATAATATAGGCTGCCCTCCGGCGGCATAGATGACCTGCCCGGTCACGTAGTCGGAAAGTCCTGAAGCCAGGAACAGGGCCGGCCCGGCGATATCCTCCGGTTTTCCCATCCTCCCCAGGGGCACCTCCTTTTTACACAACGCCGCAAAGAAGGCATCCCTTTCCGGTCCCGGCGGCTGCAGCGAATCCCAGAATGGCGTCTCGACGGGACCAGGCACGATAGCATTGACATAGATATTAAAAGGCGCCAGCTCGAAAGCCAGGTTCGTAGTCAATCCAAGCACTCCTGCCTTAGCGGAGTGATAATGGAGCACGGAAACGGCGGGGCTGACGGCACCCATCGACGAAAGGTTGATAATTTTGCCGTATTGCTGCTTTTTCATGTGAGGTATCGCCGCCATGCAGCACAGGAAAGCGCCTTTCAGGTTCACGCTCAGCACCTTGTCCCAGTCCGCCTCGGTAGCCGTGGTGCTATCGCCGCCCTTGACGCCGGAGATTCCCCCGGCGTTATTGACCAGGATATCGATTTTCCCTAACTCTTTGACCGTCCGGGCGACCATCTCATTTACTTCATCGCTTTTGGAAATATCAGCCTTAATTGCCAGAGACCGGCGTCCCAGAGCTTTGATTTCTTCGGCGACCTTCTCAGCGCCGTCGAGATGGAGGGCATTGACGACAACATCGCAGCCCTCTTCGGCGAATTTAAGGGATATAGCCCGTCCCATTCCCTTGGCACCACCGGTGACTATAGCCACCCTGTTTTCCAACAACACCGTGCACCTCCTTGTGTTTCAGTCCTCTATGATTAATAATATTGTTCAGGTCTTAATGCAAACCAATTAATCCGGGATTATAATTACATTGACAACACCACTAATGCCTATTATATTATCACTATTTAAGAAAAAAATAAAATAGTTATATAATTATAATATCTAATTGTGATATTATATTCATAGATAAATAGTACCGTTCTGTCAGGTAACAGCGAGGCTGAATATATCAACCTCATGAAGAGGGGATTTTATGCCGAAACAATTTGAGGGAAAAGTAGCCCTGGTTACCGGCGGCGCTTCGGGAATCGGCAAAGTAGCCGCTCAGGCGTTTGCCCGCGAGGGAGCCAGAGTGATTGTCGCCACCGATGCCAATATCAAAGGCGGCGAGGATACCACAAAGCTAATCAAGGAAGCCGGCGGCGAAGCGATATTCATTAAATGCGATGTCTCCAAAGCAACGGAAGTGGAGACGATGATAGACAAATGCGTACAGACGTACGGGCGGCTGGACTATGCGTTTAATAATGCCGGCATCGGCCCCGACGGTAAACGAGTCCCCGTGGTCAATATCGTCGATTGCCCGGAGGAGGTCTGGGACCGGACCACCGCTATCAACCTTAAGGGCGCCTTCCTCTGTATGAAATACGAGATGAAGCAGATGCTCAAACAAAAATACGGCGTCATTGTCAATACATCATCGGTCGGCGCTTTAAAGCCAGTGCCCGGCTTTTGTGCCTATGTCGCCAGTAAAAGCGGATTGTTAGGACTGACCAAAGCGGCCGCGCTGGAAAGTGCCGCCGAAGGTATCCGGGTGAATACGATACTGCCGGGCCCCACGGAAAGGACGCTGCTCATGGACAACCTGACGGGCGGAGAGCCGGAGGTACAGCAGCAAATGATGGGCATGATACCGATGAAGCGACTGGCTACGCCGGAAGACATGGCCGAGACCGTCATGTGGCTCTGTTCCGATGCGGCCTCTTTCATCACCGGTCATGTCATGCCCGTCGACGGCGGTATGACTTCAACATAAAAGTGTGAAAAATAATCTGTTTCTGAAAGGGAAAAAATGCCGGTAAAAAAGAGGGTAAACGCAAAACAACATAAAAAACCATTCCCCGAAGACATCCGGAATGTCGTTAAGCAAACAAAAGAAACGGATTTCTGGCTATACGTTCAATTCGCCGACGTGCTCATCAGATACCTTGAAATCACCATGAAACAGGACAGCATCATCAGCCGTTTACAGGGGACCGCACTTTACTTTCTCCTTCTTAACGGGGGTGACCTGACGCCCACCCAGCTGGCCGGTGTGATGCTGCGTTCCAAGCACAGCGTCACCAAGATAATCGACAGCCTGGAGCGAGAAGGGCTGATAGTGAGGGATTTTACGAATAAGGACCGGAGAGTAACCTCCATCAAGCTGACATCCTCCGGACTGGAACATCTAAAACAAAGATTTACCAAGGGCAATGAGCGCGCCGACAAAGTGATGGGCATCCTGGATACCGAGGAACAGAAAACGCTGGTCGACCTGACGGAAAGAATGCGTAAAAAGATGACGGCCATACTGGACAGGTTTTAGCTTGACTTACTATCTGAAAAGGGCAATAATAAAGGGCAGCGTGATTCTGTAGAAATCTCTGAATAATTAAATATATCCGGCCATAGTTAAACCACCTTTTGTGTTGATAGCCTTTGAAGAATATAGACTAGAGGAATCCTGAGAGTAGCCGGTTTGATTTATGGCGCATTCGTCTAGCGGTTAGGACACCTCCCTCTCAAGGAGGAGATCGCGGGT
>CAYVPT010000019.1:0-16333 GCA_964453865.1 uncultured Dehalococcoidaceae bacterium | reverse complement strand
CTTGGCGCTATCGAAACACTTGTCAGCACTCTGGAATCTATCGATGATTATACCAAGGGCCATTCCCAGGCGGTATCCGAACTGGCTCTCACCGTGGGCAAGCAACTCGGTCTCCCCCCCCATGAACTGGAAGACCTGCGCTGGGCGGCTCTACTCCATGACGTCGGCAAAATAGCGGTTGACCCGGACATTCTCCACAAGCCCAGTGAACTGACGCCCAGTGAGTATCGCCATATCATGACTCATGCCGTCATCGGGCCTAAACTGGTGAAACCTTTTGTCAACGAAAACGTAATCCAGATTATCTCACATCACCACGATCATTACGACGGCTCCGGCCTCGAGCAATCGATACGCGGTAAAGATATTCCTCTGGGAGCCAGGATTGTCGCCGTAGCTGATGCGTATCAGGCGATGATATCCAACCGTCCTTACCGGCAGGCTATGTCCCGGCAGGACGCCATTGATGAACTGCTGTGGTACAGCGGTTCTCAGTTCGATCCCATCGTGGCGAATATCGTTATTAATATTGTTCAGAATCGATTTAAGACAAGGTAGAAGAGTTAGCGTTTTATATCATGGCTTTGTCTTGCGTCACACGAATTCTACTTACTTCACCATATAAAAAACGTCAGCGTACCGTCAAAGAACGTCTTGAGTTTACTTGTCAACCATCACCGCTTTAAGGTATACTAATTAAGGTTTATTCTATATTTTCGGTTGGGAGGAGGACCCCATGGAACAGTTTAATTTCCCCAAGTGTCAGAAATGTAATTCTGGAGACCTGGTGCCCCTTTCGGATTTTGGTAGCCAGGGGGCATCAATCCATTATAAAGCCTGGATTTGCACCAACCCTGATTGCGGTTTTAACCTTAAAATCCGGAATGGCGACGTCTATAGAGACGAGCCCATCATGAGCGGTACTCTCCACAACGCCCGGTCTCGATAGTTAAAGAGAGTCACGTCTCAATAGCGAGCTGCGGATGGTGAACGTGCTTCCTCCGATAAATACTTTTAAGAGGGTAGCACTTGACCTGTTTTTCCCACGGTGGTGCATCAATTGTGGGAAAGAAGGCGACTATATCTGTGGTTCCTGCCGCGAGCTTCTGCCGGTAATCACTCCTCCAATCTGTCCCGGATGCGGACGACCCCAATCCCGGGCAGTAATCTGCAGTAGCTGCAACGCCGAATCGTCAGAGATAGACGGCATCCGTTCCCCGTTTGTTTTCGATGGTGTGATACGTCAGGCTATTCATGAGCTAAAGTACCGCAACCTTAGAGCCCTGGTGCCGTTGCTGGCCAGTTTATTACATGACTACCTTAAAGAAAATCCCATCCCGGGTGATGTCCTGGTGCCGGTGCCCCTGCACCGGAAGCGCCGGAGGGAGCGCGGCTACAATCAGGCGGCTCTTCTGGCCAAGGAACTGGGCCGGCTTAATGGTTTGCCGATAGTCACGGATTGCCTCGTCCGCCAGAGTCAGGCGCCGCCTCAGGCAAGGTCTACCGGTTTAAGTGAGAGGTATAAAAACGTCAGGGATGCCTTCACCTGCCTTGACAGCCGATTGCATGATAAGCAGGTGCTTCTTATCGATGACGTATCAACATCCGGAGCCACTCTCGATGCCTGTGCCGGGGTATGTAAATCCGCCGGAGCTACGACGGTATGGGGGCTGGCGATGGCATTGGAACTATAAAAATAGCGGAATTAATATTCAAGATAGGAGTATGTAATCATGGAGCTGCAGATAGCCGGTACCAACACAGAAATAATGCCCACCGCGCAGCAGTACATCGAGCGGAAATTGAGCAAGCTCAACAAACACCTGCCTGATATTATCGATATAAAAGTGGAGGTTTCCGAGGAAAATACAAAATCACCGCAGCAACACTTTCTGGTGCGGGTAACCGTCAACAGCGGCGTAGCCGGTTCCGTCTTTCATGGCGAAGAGAGAGCCGAGGACCTTTTTAAGGCGGTGGACAGGGTTACCACCGTCATGACGCGGCAGCTGGAAAAACACAAGGGCAAGCTCTATGACAAAGGCCGGGGGAATCCGCTGGCCAGGGGCAGGTATAATCATACCGACCAAAGTGATTCCAGGAAAAAGGTAGTTAAGACCAAGCGCTTCATTATCGAACCCATGGCGCTTAATGAAGCTATTGCGAAAATGGAGGAACTCGGTCATAACTTCTTTCTTTTCGTTGATGCCGGTACCGAAGAACTCAGGCTGTTATACCGACGTAATGACGGGAATTACGGTCTTATCGAGCCGGAACTGGGATAGCAGTCACCCCATGGTTATCCGGAGCGGCGGTTATGAGTGATACATTATATTATACCGTCTTTAATACCGCCGCCGGCTGGGTGGGGATACTGGGCTCGGAAAACGGTTTACGCCGTACCACTCTGCCGAAGCATTCGGAACAGTCAGTTAGCGGCATATTTAGCAATAGCCTGAAAAACGCGGTGGCGTCCCCGCAGCGTTTCACCGACCTTCTCGAACGCTACCGGGAATACTTCACCGGCCACCGTGTAGAGTTTACGGATAGGCTGGATTTCAGCGGCGCCACGCCTTTTCAGCAAGCGGTATGGCAGGCAGCTCGCCTCATTCCATTCGGTCAGACCCGCAGCTATACATGGGTGGCCGCCAGGGCGGGCAACCCGAAAGCAGCCCGGGCGGTGGGGCAGGCTCTGGGCAGGAATCCCCTCCCCGTTATCGTTCCCTGTCACCGCGTGCTGGGAGCCAATGGCGGACCCGGGGGATTTAGCGGGGGATTAAAAATGAAGGGCTGGCTATTGGAATTGGAAGCGAATCCGCAGGGAAATGACTAGTCCAGTATCAGGTTATCTGCTTTTTCACTGATATTATAATTTCTATTGCGCAGCCTGCGTTTGGCTTCGGAGGTACCTGCTAATTTCAGATTCAAGAAATCCGTATTATATTCTTCGATGAGTTTTTCCCGGGCAAAGCTGTAGTAGCGGTTATCCCCGATGATGATATGGTCCAGCACCCCGACTTGCAGGATGTTACCGATGTAAACGAGGTCCCGGGTGAGCTGCTTATCGGTCCGGCCTGGGGTGGGGTCGCCGGAAGGATGGTTATGGACGAAAATCAGGTATCTGGTATTATTCTCAATGGCGCTTTCGATAACATCACGAGCGCGTATGGCGATTCTATTTGAAGTTCCCTCGAAAAGGTCAATAATATCAATTATTTGATTTTTAGCATTAAGATGGATAGCCTTGCAGACCTCTTTTTTAAGACCATGCATTGAAAAATAGAGATAATCAAAGATATCCTGGGGTGAATCGTATATCGACTTCTCCCTGATTTTCTCCTGGAGGACTTTCATGGGCAGCTTATGGAGCATATCGATGCAGAAGACGCAAGTGGGGGTGACACCGATTTGAGTTAGTTCCTTGGGCGTGGCTGCCAGGAAATCGCCGAGTTTTTTAAACCTGGCAATACATATTTTCGCCAGCTGCTTAGCCTGACGGGCCGGCATAACCAGACTCAATAGTAGCTCGATAATTTCGCGGTCTTGAAATTCTTTAAAACCTTCTTTGATGAATTTTTCCTGCAGCCCGGTTAAATTTTTCCGCCATCGGGTTTGTAAGCGCGTCTTCCGGCTTTCCTCTACCTCTTCCCCCCCGGAAAGGTCATGGATAAATACGAATAACTGTCCCCCGCCTACGTTATAAAAACTGACATTGATTTCGATATCGATAATACGGCCATCTTTACATCTATGCCGGGTTTTAAAACGGTCGGAGCCCAGTTTAGCTATTTTCTTAATATGGCTGGCGGTATCTTTGGGACGTTCTATTGCCTCGATATCACTTATGGACATTTTCATCAGTTCTTCGCACGTATAATCTATCATCCGGCAATATGAATCATTGACTTCAAGGAATTTTCCATTTAAATCGGTAATCCAGAAACCGTCCATAGCCGTGTTAATGATGACCCGCTCTTTTCCCTCCAGTTTTTTAAGTCCGGTGACATCGGTTAAAAAGGTGATAATACACGGTTCACCGGCGATTGTGATTAATTCGCTGGTGCAAAGCACAGGGCGTTCTTCACCCGATTTTGTACGGATAACGGTTTCTCGATTTTTAACACGGCGCCGTTTTTTTAAATTGTCCACCAATAACGCTCGCTGCTTAAGCTTCGGCCATATTTTAAATTCAGAAGCTCTGTGGCCAATCACCTCCTTACGACTGTAGCCGAAGACACGGCTGAAATTATCATCAACTTCGACAAATTTACCGTCGTCAAGTTTCGTGATGAAGACCACTCCAGAACTGACACGTAGAGTTTTAAAATACTTTTTCTGACTCTCCCGTAGTGTCTCTTGTAATTTTTGAATGGTTGAGCGATAACGTTCTTGACTTTTACTACTAGAATCCCGTGAGCGCCGGTAACTGTAGTCCCCAAGCTTAGTCAATTTACCGTTATTGATAATGATAGTAAATTTATCGACGTCCATCAGGTTTACATACTCCTGTACCCCGCATTTATCGAGGGGGTAAGCGCAAAAACCCAGCATACGGACTTTGCCGCTGGCTTTCGGGGGCATAAATACATATTCGGTCAGTTTTTTCCATTCTTGCTTTTTAGCCCAGGACAGGTCAAAGACAACTCTTAAACCGTCATAACCGGCATCGATGGCCTGCTTCAGTTTATCGGCCATGGTCCGGTGAAACATGTGAAGGTCCAGTTCCCCGTCTTTTACAAATATATCTCTAAAAGGGACTATTCCTAATTGTTTTTTCCCTATGGCACTGGAGAAAACGGGCATTTTCTCGCTGATAATTTTGGTGGCGTCTTTGACCCCAGGTGACCTGGAAGTAATACAGAGACAAAACTCGTTGTTACTCAGGCCGGCCTTGATATAAGGTACTACAGTGGTTAGCAGGTCTTGTTCGGTGCCGTACAGCACGCAGATATGGGCCCCCCATGGCAAAGAGCCTAAAGCACTAATACCGGTATCTCTATGTTCAACTACCATGGGACACATCCTTAAACGAGGGCGCACCGATGGTAAGGCAAATAGCTTATTACTGTATAACTATTATAACGATGTTGTCAAGTTCAAAAAAAGGGGTTGTGTTTGCATATGGTTAGATATAAAAAAGGGGAGAGGTAAAATCCCGGCTATTCCAGAGTCAACGAGCTAATCCGGGTATAGATGGGGCCTTCCCTGGTCAACTGGCTCCTTATAAGGTGAACGGCGTCAACTTTCAGACTACCGGCGGCATCGAATTGAGTACCGGTAATGAGCCGGCCGAGGTCCTGCCTCTGTTCCGGCGTGGCACGGTCACGGACCCTGCCCAGGGTTAGATGAGGTGTAAAAGACCGCGTTTCCGGCTTGAATCCCAGAGGTGCCAGGCTGGAATCAATACGCCGCTGCAGCTGACCGAGCTTATCAACATCTCCGGCTAATCCAATCCATACCACCTGTACCCGTCCCGGATTAGGGAAAACGCCCGGCCCGCCTATTTCAACGCGGATGGGGTGTACCCCGCGAGATGCTTCTTGAAGCGCTGCCGTTATCCTGCCGGTAATGTCAGCATTGATATTACCAAGGAATTTTAGTGTCAGGTGGATGATATCAGGGTTGACCCACTTTACCGGCACCTGACTTCCCGATTTAAATTGATTTTGAAGTCGGTCAAGCATCTGCTTGATTTCACGGGGCAGCTCAATAGCGATAAACGCGCGTATTTCTTCCATATTCCAGATTATATTCCAAGCAGTCGCCGGGCATTACCGGATAGAATCATGTCCCTGTCTTCTTCCGGCAGGTCCGAAGCCTCAATTTCCTTAATCAGGCGGGCCGGCGGGATAACGGGGTAGTCACTCCCGAAGAGTATCCGGTTGGCGCCGACTAAATCCCTGACCAGGCGATATACCTCGGGCCGATAAAGGAACGGGGAGATAGCCGTATCGAAATAGACATTTTCAAGAGCTTGCCGTACTTCGGGCATCAGGGCATAGAAAGGCAAGCCGCCTCCCCAGTGGGCACATATAATCGGCACACCGTCAAATCTGGAGATAAATGTTAATAATTTCTCCGGGGTGACCATGCCCTTGCCGGGATAAAGATGGCCTACCGGCTCGGAGGAATGCGTCAACAGCATCAAACTATTTTCCCGTAATATCCGGGAAATAGGAGCCAGTGTTTCCTGAGTGGCAGATGGGGATAGTTGAATATCCGGGCGCAGCTCGCCGATTCCCCTGGCACCACCGCGGGCACAGCGTTCTATCTCAGCGAGGGAAGCGCCGTCAGTTAGAGTAGAGATTGAACAGAAACCCGCCAGACGCTTGGGGTAACGGGCGACCGATTCCAGTATATAGTCATTGGTTTCCACGCAGAGTTCATGGGTGCTCCAGCCGTAATTGACAATGACCGAGAAGGCTATGCCCTCCCGGTCCATGGTATCGATGAGGTTCTCGGCGGTGGCAATTTTGACCTTTTCGCCGGAGTATATCCCGGCGAAAGCGGTGTCTTTTTCCACACAGGTACTGCGGTCTTTCTTTATCCGCGGCGGCAGCACATGTGTGTGGAAATCAATTATCATCATCAAACCACATGCCCGTGGTTATCCCGGTTAATAACTGCTATTCCTTCTCTTCCTGTTTCTCGGATTTATCCTCCGGAGCCTCTGCCGTCGGTTTTTCAGCTCCTTCCTCAACCTCTTCCTCACCTTCGACCTCTTCCTCTTCAGGAACCTCGGGTACTTCCTCTACCTCAATCATGACCTCGGTAACCTTAACGATTAACTGCTCCGGGTCAACCTGCACGGTAATATCCGGGTCGAGGACAATATCCTTGACCTGAATAGCCTGTTCGAGCTCTTCCAGCGTGCTTATATCAATTTCTATCTGCGGCGGCACTTTATCCGGCAGACACTCGATTGGCAATTCCGTAATACCGCGGGAGAGCATACGTCCCTTGGTCTTCATGGCCGGGGCTTCACCAGTAAGAACGATGGGTACATCCATCGTCATCTTCTCTCCCATTCTTATCTGGTAGAAATCGACATGAAGCAGATGCTTGCCCAGCGCATCCCGCTGAATCTCGCGGACGAATACTCTTTTCGGCTCTTTCTCCCCATGGACTTCCAGACTTATAAGTCGCGTTTCTCCGGCATGCGCGATAACCCGTTTTAATTCGGTGGTATCACATTGCAGAGACAGTGATTCCAGACTATGACCAAAGAGATGGGCCGGTGTTATGCCGCGGCGGCGTAAAAACCGGTTCTTCTTCCCGAGCAAATCCCTTTTTTCAGCGGCTAACTTAAGCTCTTCCATCTATTTTCCCCTTTCACCCTATCAATTTAAGCATATTTAGCTATAAAAATCAATTGTATATTACTGTTCAGGTTCGGTCTTATTGATGACCTCACCCCTTCATCATTGATATCTTTACCCACCCAAGCCACCCTGTATCTTCTACGGCTTATCCCTCAGTACTTACCCACCACCCATAGAGAAAAAAAGAGAAAGAGCCACCGCTATTACCTTGCCTCATAGGGCGTTCAAGAGGGGTGAAACCCCTCTTTCTAATTTCTTCCCCCTCTCCTTCAAAGGAGAGGGGGACACAGGGGGTGAGGTAGAATAATATATACATGGCAGTATTAACCTGCTGCCGACAGGTGGACTTGATATTTCCTGCTATAGTATAATGGAAACGCTATTATGACACCGTCAAATTCTAATAATTCGTCACCGAAAACCCCGGCAAATGATGCAAATGCCGGGGTTTTTTCTTCGGATGAAGACCCGGAATCCATTGCTAAAAGGCTGCGCCGTGATATCGTCACCATGATAGCTAAAGCCGGCAGCGGCCACCCGGGTGGCTCTTTGTCCGCCGTCGAAATCATCACCGCGCTTTACGGGAAGATACTGCGACATAAACCCGCCGACCCCAACTGGGAAGACCGGGACAGGTTCATTCTGAGCAAGGGGCACGCCGCCCCCGTCCTTTATTCCGTCCTAGCGGAGTGCGGCTATTTTCCAAAATCCGAACTCATGACTTTACGCCAGCTTGACAGCCATCTGCAGGGACACGCCGACCGCACGTCCACGCCCGGCGTAGAGATGTCCTCGGGGAGCCTGGGACAGGGACTATCATTCGCTGTCGGTGTTGCCCTGTCGGGTCGATTGAATGCGCAGTCATATCGCGTATACGCCCTGCTGAGCGACGGCGAGTGCGACGAAGGCCAGACCTGGGAAGCCGCCATGGCCGCCGCCCATTATAAGGTCGATAACCTTACGGCTATCGTGGACAACAACGGTATCCAGTTGAGCGGCTTTAACCAGGATATCATGAACATCGAACCTTTAGCTAAAAAATGGGATGCCTTCGGCTGGCACGTTATCGAGGTCGACGGACACGATTTATCCCAGCTTCTCGATGCCTTTGAAAAAGCCGGAAAGGTCAAAAGCCAACCAGCCGTCATTATCGCCCATACGATAAAGGGCAAGGGAGTGAGCTTTATGGAAAATAACGTCGATTTCCATGGTAAAGCCCCCAACGCCGAGCAACTCGAAAAAGCCCTGAAGGAGCTGGTATAACCGTGGCTGAAGAAATAGCCCCGCGGGAAGTCTACGGCAGAACGCTGGTGGAACTGGGCCGGGAGAACCGGGACATCGTTGTGCTGGATGCTGACCTACCGCCTTCGACGATGACAAAGTACTTCGGTCAGGAATTCCCGGAGCGTTTCTTTAATGTGGGCATCGCCGAGCAGAACATGATTGGCATTGCCAGCGGTCTGGCCGCCTCGGGTAAAATACCCTTTGCCAGCACCTTTGCTGTTTTTGCCCCGGGACGCTGCTTCGACCAGATTAGAGTCTCGGTGGCCCAGGCGCGGCTTAATGTCAAAATAGTGGTCACCCATGCCGGCGTAACCGTCGGCGAAGACGGGGCTTCGCACCAGGCCCTCGAAGACCTTGCTCTCATAAACTCCCTGCCCGGGTTTACCGTTATCGTTCCGGCGGACGCCATCGAAACGGCCCAGGTAATAAGAGCGGTAGCCGCTCATAAGGGCCCCTGCTACGTACGACTGTGCCGGCCCAAGCTGCCGCTTGTCTATGATGATAGCTATCGTTTTCAACTGGGCAAGGCGGTTGTTTTAAGACCGGATAAAGACGTTACGGTGATAGCTATCGGCGTGATGGTAGCCCAGGCGCTGGAAGCCGCCGCGGCACTGGCAAAAGACGGCATCGACTGCCGGATACTGAATATGCCAACCCTCAAACCAATCGATGAAAAAGCCATCGTGAAAGCCGCCCGGGAGACCGGCGCCATCGTTACCGCCGAGGAGCACCAGGAACACGGCGGACTGGGGAGCATGGTCGCCCGTATTGTTGCTGAAAACAACCCGGTACCGATGGAATTCGTGGCTGTTAAAGACGTCTTCGGTATGTCCGGCAAACCGGCGGAACTATTACAAAAATACGGACTTACCTCGAAAGATATTGCCGGGGCAGTACGTAAGGTTATCAAGAGAAAACGCTAGTTTACTTTGTCATTCCAGCGAAAGCTGGAATCTAGCCCCCCGCGCCTGGATTCCGTATCAAGTACGGAATGACCATTATCCTAGTCCAGATAGGTTATCTGTGACGAAGGTCTGTCCTTGATATCAACCTCGATACCGGCTTCCCTGAATATATCAATAAAGCGGTCATCGCTGTATTTCCCGAAGGTGACAAAGCGCGCTATCCGGGCATTTACCAGCATCTTGGCGCAGAGCACGCAGGGGGTGTGGGTGCAGTAAACAGTGCTCCCTTCCAGGCTGACCCCGTGAAGTCCCGCCTGGATGATAACGTTCTGTTCGGCGTGGATGGCCCGGCAGATTTCCTGCCGGGTGCCGGAAGGAATCCCCTGTTCATCGCGGAGACAGCCAAGTTCCAGGCAGTCTTTAGCCCCCGCCGGTGCCCCGTTATAGCCGGTGGTCAGGATATGCTTGTCCCTGACGGCAATAGCCCCCATGTGATGGCGACGGCAGGTGGAGCGCTCGGATACCACCGAGGCTATTTTCAGGAAATATTCATCAATATCGGGTCGTTCCGGTAACGTCATTTTACGTTAGTGATAGTCCTTTCTACCTGTTCCTTCAGTTCGCCCAGAGAGGCATCGTTGAGGATGGTAAAGTCAGCCATGCAAATCGGCCCTCCCTTGTTAAGCTTCTCGATTTCAGCGCGGTCCCGGCCGGCGGCTTCCTGCGGCGTCAGCGGCCGTACCTTACGCTTGCCGAGTCGTGTATATCTGGTCTGGGGAGAAGACCACACCGCGACGACGACGAAACCATCTTTATAGTAGTCCTTGAGAAAGATATATTCCTCCCAGGAGTAGAGTCCGTCCACCACGACGTTCGAGTTCCTCAGGGCGGCATCGATACGGGGAATACTGAGTTTAGCATAAGCCTCCATGCCGTACTCCCGCCGGATGCGTTCCCTGACCGGTCGTTCGTTCTCTTCGGTCAGGGGAAGCCCCTGTTTCCTGACTTCTTCATCGGTGATATCACCGAACCTGACCATGGCGAAACCGCTATCACGGAAAAGCCGGGCGACCTCGGACTTGCCGGAGCCGGTCATGCCGACGATGGAGACGACCTTCATATCGTTCATTATAAGTGCTCAATGCCGGAAATGACAACGTTCTTGACCGGCTGTGCTATAATATTTGACATGCCGGAAAATATAAACCTGGCCAGAAGCATCAAGGAGCAGTTGCCCGCCGACCTCATCGACTTTATCAAACAGGCCGGCGAGGCGGCGCAGCGACAGCAGCAGCGCCTGTACCTGGTGGGCGGCGTGGTGCGCGACCTGCTCCTGGAACGTACTAACTGCGACCTTGACATGGTCGTGGAGGGAGACGCCATCGGGTTGGCCCGGGAGATGGCCGACAGGCGGAAAGCTAAAATCACCGTGCATAATCGATTCGGTACCGCCAAAGTACAGTGGAACGACCGCAGCGCCGACCTGGCTACCGCCCGCGCCGAGACCTACGCCAAACCCGGGGCTCTTCCGAAAGTGAAGCCGGGGACCATCAGCGATGACCTGTCGCGGCGCGACTTCACCGTCAACGCGATGGCAATCGAGCTTAATCCGCGACGTTTCGGCGATATTATAGACCCGTATGCAGGCCGACAGGACCTCGAAAACGGGCTTATCAGAATCCTGCACGAAAAAAGCTACATCGACGACGCTACCCGTATCTGGCGTGCCCTGCGTTACGAGCAGCGGCTGGACTTCCGCCTGGAACTGGCTACCGAGGAACTGTTGAAACAATGCACTGTCTGGCTGGGCACCGTCAGCAACGACCGCATTCGCCATGAGCTGGAACTGGTCCTCAAAGAGGAAATGCCGGAGAAAGCGCTCCGGCGCGCCGACGAACTCGGGGTGCTGGACAGACTCCACCCTTCATTAAAAGGGGACCAATGGCTGGCGGAGAAATATGACCTGGCCCGCCGGGAATGCCTCCCAGATGGCGTACCAAATCCCCTGCTTTACCTGGCGCTGCTGTTCTACCGCCTGACGGCCAGCGAGACCGATTCCCTGGTTTCAACACTGCACCTGCCCAGGATAACGGCGCAGACGCTGCGGGATACCATTTCTATCAAGGAGAAAATCAGAGAACTTTCCGTACACGGCCTGGCGCCGAGCCTGATTTACGATCTGCTACGCGGCTATTGCTTCACAGCGCTCAACGCCGTTCTCCTGGCGGCCGGTCACACCACCGCTAAAGAGCATGTCGAGCTTTACCTTAATGTTTTGAGGCACGTTAAGCCCGCCTTGAGCGGTAATACCCTTAAAATACTGGGTATCCCGGAGGGACCCAAGATTAAAGAAGTCTTGCTTGCCCTCCGCGAAGCCAGACTTGACGGTAAGATAGACAACAAAAAGGGGGAGGAGGAAATGGTGCGAGGGTTAATTAAAAAGTAAAAGTTATATAAAGGCCATTGTATATACCTCACCTCCTGTGTCCCCCTCTCCTTACGAGGCAAGATGAAGGAGAGGGGGAGATTTATTTTCAAAAATCCCCCTTAATCCCCCTTTTTCAAAGGGGGAAACTAAAAAAGTAAGAGAGACATAATAGCTTCTCCCTTTGGCAAAGGGAGACCGAGAGGGATTTCTCACCGGGATAAGCCGCAGAAGGTGCAAGGGCGGTATGGGTGGGAGGAACAACCCCTCCTTTAAAGAGAGAATATAAAGCACCCTCACCCTAGCCCTCTCCCATCAAGGGGGAGTGTATAACAACTAAGGGATAAGCCGCAGAAGGTGCGAGGGCGGCAGGGTGGGAATAGATAAGAAGCGAGGGGGGTGGGGGTCTGGATTCCGTCCTGCGCGGGAATGACAGGAAAAACGGATTGCCACGTCACTACGCTCCTCGTAATGACACTGGGAGTTGAGTAGTTCCCCTTCTCTAATCCATCTTCTTAAAAGCTGTGGCCGGGGCCCCGCAGATGGGGCATTTCTCCGGGGGTTCACCCGTGACGGTATTGCCGCAGACCTGGCAGACATAGTAGGTGGCATCGGCCACCGGTGTATCTTCCTTGACGGCTTTTAAAGCCGCCTCAAAATACCCGTAATGGATTTTCTCCACCTTATTCGCCCAATCGAAAGTACGTTCAGCCCGGTCGTTTTTCTCCCGCTGGGCAATCTCGATAAAAGTCGGGTACATGCCGGTAAACTCCTGGTGCTCACCGATGTTAGCCGCCATCAAATTGTCCTTGGTCGTACCGATAGCGTCCATAGCCAGCAGGTGATTGCGGGCGTGCACCGTTTCCGCCCCGGCCACCGCCCGGAAAAGCTTCGCCACCTGGGGATAGCCCTCTTTCTCCGCCTTTTCCGCGAAGAATATATAACGGCGGTTGGCTTTACTCTCCCCGCCGAAAGCTTCCTGCAGATTATTCTCGGTCTTGTAGTCCATATCAATACCCCCTGTACTTTCTAAATATACAACCAACAGTATACGCTATTTATAAAATCTTTGCTTCCTCAGGAATGCCAGATAATCCGGGCCGGCTTGCGTGTGGGTATCCGCTGATACGTGAACTTGGGATAGCCTACCACCAAAGCGCCGTAAGGCATATACCCTTCCGGTAGACCTACTGCCTTGATCATCGGCTCGAAGGAAACGGCGGAGATATAAAAGTATCCGTCCCAGCAACACCCCAGTCCCAGGCTCTTAGCCGCAAGGTCGAAATACCCCAGGGCGATAGCGCAGTCCGAGGCCGCCATAGGGTTACCTTTCTCCGCAAAAGTCGTCACCAAAGCAGGCGCGTTACGGAGAAAGATATCAAAGCCCATGTCATGCATTCTTAATATACCCCGCATTTCCAAAGCCCAGGGCGTATCTCCCTCGTGAGTGATACTGCCCGTGGGGCATATCCCGATACAATGACCGCAGCGCATGCAAAACTCGTCCGTCCCCGGGATCTGGCGCGGATAATCGCCTTCCTTAGGATAAATCAGCATACCACCGCAGACGAAGGCGCAGGCGTTGCACCTGGCGCACGTTTCTTTATTAATTTCTACTATAGCCATTACGCAATCTCCCTTTTTAATATTCTGTAGAATTCGTCCCTGGCGAACTTCTCCAACCATGGTTCATGCCCGCATTTTTCCAGCAGAATGAACCGGAAGTCTTTCAGGGTGCGGGAGAGTGGTTCTTTAACACCTTCGGGAAGATGGGGGTCGTAATCGCCGTGGATAGCCAGCACGGGACAAAGAATCTTTTTGCCTATCTCCAGCAATTCCCCGCTGATTCTCAGCTTTTTCGCTTCCGCCCAGACCCTGCGGTTGATTTCTTCGCTGAACTCCAGAGCTTCACTTTTTTGCGGCAGGGCGTCGCAGGTATCCGCTTTAGCGAACAACGCGCCAAGTCTGGCCATAGACCTATTTTTATCCTTATCCCTGCTGGCAGGGTCGTTAATAAATTCTATCAGATTAATGGCTTCAATCCGGTCATCCTCGCTGAGCCGTTTCAATCTGTCAGGCATTATATTATCGGCGTATTTTTCCTCGAAGGGGCCGCTGCCGATCAGGACAAGTTTTTTCACCAGCGAAGGGTAGCGGGCGGTGACGATGAAACTGAGAAAGCCCCCCCAGGAATGGCCGATTAGAATGACGGGGAGGTCACCGTGCTTTTCCAGGACGTCGTGCAACTCCCGCACCTGGCCTTCAAAGGTGTTTTTTGTTTGCAGTGGTTCGAGAACGCCGGTAAGAGATGAAAGTTCACGGGCAACTGGCGCTACTTCGCCGGGGGCACCGGGGCCACCGTGAACAACGACAACGTTATAAGGCTTTGAGCCATACGTCCTCAGGTTTTTCACAGCGTTTCTGCCAGATACACCTTCATTCCCTGGTCTTTACAGCGAATATATATATCCTCAGCCTGCTTTTTGTTATCAAATATGGTGAAGAGAGTGGGACCGGAGCCGGCGAGGCGGACATTTGACACGCCCAGCTTGATAAGGTGTTCTTTATAGACATTCAGCTCCGGGAAGTAATCGAAGGCAATGTTTTCGAAGGTGTTGAACAGCAAAGACGGAATGGCTTTATCACCTTTATGTAAAGCTCTCGCCAGTTCTGCAGTAATTTTTCCGTCGGTGAAGTGTGCCTTTTTAAGTCCGGCGTAAAGACGTGCCGTTTTACCCGGCATAACAGGTATATCCGGTACGACCAGCACCGCCCACGTCTCCGGTAGCGGCGGCAGCGGCGTTAATACTTCCCCCCTGCCCTCCGCCAGTGCGGTACCGCCCTTAATAAAGAAAGGGACATCCGAGCCGAGCCGGGCCGCCAGTTCCAGCAGCTTTTCCGAGGACAGGCTCAGTTTCCAGAGTTCGTTAAGGCCATTTAATACAGCGGCGGCATCCGAGCTACCGCCGCCGAGTCCTGAAAGCAGTGGTATACGCTTTTCTATTTTTATAGCCGCCCCCGAAGTGGCGCCGGTTACCTCCCGTACCAGCTTCGATGCCTGTGTAACCAGACTCGTTTCCGCCGACCACCCTCCCATATCGCATTCGAATGAAATGTCACGTCCTGTACTGAAATGCAAGGTATCATAAAGGTCGATAGTCTGGAGAACGCTGCGGACCTCGTGAAAGCCGTCCGGGCGCTTCTCCAGTACCTCGAGCGTCAGATTGAGCTTAGCCGGGGCTTTTACCGTAATCATATAGCTTGTTTAAAATGTCATTCTGGCATAAGCCAGAATCCATACCCCTCCCCTCCTGGATTCCCGCTTCCGCGGGAATGACAATGAAACTTTTCTAAATAATATAACATTATTCATCTACCTGTAATTTAGTAAATACCCTATACAGGGCAGCCCACTCTTCCAGTTTCAACGTTTCGGCACGCCGCCGGGAGTCGATGTCCGCCTGCCTGAGCAAGGACAGAACGTTATCTTTGGGCAGCTGTAATCCCAGCGCCAGCGAATTGGCTAGCTGCTTGCGGGCGGCGGTAAACCCGGCCCGCACCAGCTTGAAAAATGCCGCTTCATCATCAACATCAAACGGGGGGCGTGGATAGACGTCTATTTTGACGATAGCCGAATCTACCTCTGGGGCGGGGTAAAACGAAGCGGCAGGTACACGTGTTACGATACCCGGTTGACCGTAGAACTGGACGGCGATGCTGAGGACACTGCGCCGGCCGGGCCCGGCGCAAATCGCCTCGGCGACCTCCCGCTGTACCATAACCACCATCAATTCCGGCTTAGCCGGCGCCTCGAGGAAATGGCGGAGGACGGGGGAAGTAATATAATACGGCAGATTGGCCACGACCTTGTAAGATGTCAGTTCGTCGGGGAATCCCGGGGCTCTCCCCTGTAGGATTTTCGCGGGGCTGGCGCCGAGTACATCCTCATTGAGGACGACGATATTATCGTACGGCAGTGTCTTTGTGAGGATATCAGCCAGGCGATTGTCCAGCTCGATGGCGATGACCCAGCCGGCACGCCTGGCCAGTTCGGTGGTAAGGATACCCAGACCGGGCCCTACCTCGATAACGGTATCGCTTGGGGAAAGCGCGGCGGCATCAAGGATAGAATCCAGGACCTTTTCATCAATGAGGAAATGCTGTCCCAGGCCTTTCTTCACCCTGATATTAAAGCGACGCAGCAGCTTCTTCGTCCGCGAAAGAAGCGATTCCGAACCGTCCCGGGAGTCCTTATCCATCGTAAATATACAGAGGCCGTGCACCTGCCCTCGACTACGCCTAACGGCTTACCCGGGCCAGCCGGCTCCAGCCAGGCGTACCTGCGGCACCCAGATAAAACTATTTACCGCTGCTTCCTCTCGGACCTGACGGGATTCATA
>CAYVPT010000018.1:0-16671 GCA_964453865.1 uncultured Dehalococcoidaceae bacterium | reverse complement strand
TTAGTCCGCACGAAGGAGATATAGCCGCCGCCGTCGTCGCGGTTAGTCGGTCCGTAGTGCCAGGCGCCTTTACGCGAGAAAGCCAGCGGCATGATATATTTACGCGTCGCCGACCGCCACTCGGCCACCGGGCCGGGCTTTTTATCGGCGAGTACCGGCGTTTCCTTGTATTCCGGCGTGATGGATATTTCGTAGTAGAAGAAACGCCGGTTTAAAAAGTTGACCGTAGCCGGGAAATGGGGCATTCCCTTGGGAATCGCCACGGCGGTGGTGGTGGTAATCATGTGCGTTTCCAGGTCATCGCCCAGGCAGAACTCGATTCCCGCCCCCAGCTCACCGATATCATCCATATCGGAGCCCGCGAAGAGCAGTACCTGGTCAAAGTCATGCACATGCGGCGTATAAGGCTCCTTCCCCATTCTACCGGCCGTCCAGTAGGCTCCGTATTTGATATGAACATCGAATCCCAGCCATTCTTTATCAAGCTCGGCCCCGGACCGGAATCCGCCTTCTTCATATTCTTTAATGGGTACGTTTTTTACCAGGTTGTCATATTTTTTTACCGGCATATATTTCTCCCCTTCCTTTAGTAATATACGTAATAGATAGCGATTGATTAAGTAATATTAACACATTTTTATGGTTTTTTTATACCGAGGTAGAGTAATTTTATGGAATATTGATTACTAAACCGATATGCTTCTACTACAGAAAAAATGCTTTAGCTATGAGACCTGATATTCAGCAAGGCCTTCAGGAACTTCTCAGGCTATTTATATGACTTGCAGAGCTGTGCGGTATCCTGAGTCCTTGCTTCTTTGTATACGGAGCACCATAGGAGGATTAGACAGGCAGGGAGGATGAAGAAAAAGAAAAGCGATACCAGGATTAAGAAATCTAAAAAAACACCAAGCCCGTATAAATTTAATATGAATAACGTCCTGGAGTACACTCACGAAGCTGTCCTCGTTGTTGACAAAGAAGGAACCCTGGTCTATGGCAATCAGAGGGCTGCCGATATTACCGGATACGAAATCCAGGAATTGCTGGGTAAGAACTACCAGAAACCGGATTTATTTTCGAGTAGACATTTGACCATTATTAGTCAGAATTTCAAAAAAAACATAAAAGGGCAATCAACCGGTCCCAGCCAGATCGAAGTTAAAAGGAAAGACGGCAAAAAAGTGTGGGTTGAGTTTTATACCCATCCAATTGAGCAAGATGGAAACGTATTTCTAGCCGGATTTTTCCATGATATCGGCGAACATAAATACAGGGAGGGGGTGCTGAAAGAAAGCAAAGAGTTCAGCACCAGTCTCTTGGAAAACGCACCGAATCCGGTAATAATAATTAATCCCGATTTTTCAATAGTATATGTCAATGTGGCTTTCAAGAAACTGACAGGTTTTTCGCAGGAAGATGTTTCCGGCAGAAAACGTCCCTATCCGTGGTGGCCTGAAGAAAGCCGGGATGAATTATGTGCCAGTTTAAAAGAGACCATAGCCCGTGGCGGCAGGAAAAGGGAGAATAACTTCCAGAAGAAGGATGGCAGCCGCTTCTGGGTTGACGTGCGTTCAGCGCCGGTGATGGCCAACGGAACGATGAAATATTTCCTGGTGGACTGGACGGAGATCACCGACCGCAAGCAGGTGGAGAACGCGCTGCGGGATTCCGAAGAGAAGTTCCGGAACCTTTTCGAGAAGGCTAAGGATGCCGTCATTCTCGCCGATGCACAGACCGGAACCATCGTTGATGTTAATAAGGCCGGATGTGAGTTATTGGGCCGGTCCAAGGACGAGATTATCGGTATACACCAATCGCAAATACACCCTCCGGAGATGGCCGAGAAGTATAAAAGAGTCTTTAGTGAACACGTAGAGAGAGGCCTTGTCGATTCCGAAGACGCGGTTATCCAGCGTGCCGATGGCAGCCAGGTCCAGTGCGAAGTTTCGGCAAGTGTGGCCAAGTATAAGGACAAACAAATAATACAGGGCGTTTTCCGCGATATTACCGAACGTAAGCTAATGGAAAAGACACTGGCCGGCGAAGCAACCCGGCGGCGTATCCTCATCGAGCAGTCACGCGATGGGATAGTCATCCTCGACGAGGATGGCAAGGTATATGAAGCCAACCGCCGTTTTGCCGAAATGATCGGCTACTCTCACGAGGAAACACTGAAACTAAATGTGTGGGACTGGGAATTTCTATATCCACCGGAGCAGGTTAAGGAAATGATCAGGACCGTTACAGAAGAAGGCGATCACTTTGAGACACGCCACCGGCGAAAGGACGGATCAGTTTATGATGTTGAAATAAGTACCAACGGGGCAACATTCGCCGGGCAGAAGCTTATTTTCTGCGTGTGCCGCGACATTACCGAACGTAAAAAGGCTGAGGAAGCACTCCGGGAGAGTCAGGAATTTAACACCAACCTGCTTGAAAAAGCGCCGAACCAGATAATGGTGATTAATCCGGATACTTCGGTTAGATATGTAAATCCTTCATGGGAAAAGTTAAACGGCTGGACCAAGGATGAAGTAATCGGGCTGAAGGTACCCTATCCGTGGTGGCCGGAAGAAATGCGGGAGGAATTCGCCGCCCCGTTTGCCGAAGTTATGAAGGGTGGTGATGGTAAGGGCGAGGTAGTTGCGCAAAAGAAAAACGGAGAATTCTACTGGCTTTCCATGAGCTGGACGCCGGTCAAGCGCAACGGCGAATTAATGTATCTGCTGATAAATTCCGTTGATATTACCGACCAGACGAAAGCTGAGGAGGCAGTGAAGGAATCGGAGAACAAATTCTCCAGAGCCTTTCACTCCAGCCCGGTATTAATCGCTATCACCACGTTAAAAGACGGGAAATATGTTGATGTTAACGACAGCTTTATTCGTGCTACAGGATATACCCGCGAAGAGCTGGTTGGACGACAAACAACTGATGCTAATGTCTGGGTGAAACCGGCCGACCGCGTCAGATTGTTCAGGATACTGAAGAAACGGGGCAAAGTCAGAAATGAAAAATTCGACTTCCGTATGAAGTCGGGTGAAATCCGCACCTGGATGTTCTCGGCAGAGCCTATTACTCTCGGTGGTGAAGAGTGTCTAATCGGGGTATCAACCGACGTCACCGAACTGAATAGGGCACAGGAAGCCGTACGCGAATCAGAGGAGAAATTCTCCAAAGCCTTCCGCTCCAGTCCTGAAACAATCGCTATCACCACGCTCAAAGAGGGGAAATTCATCGAAGTTAACGATAGTTTCACCCGCATTACCGGCTACACACGGGAAGAAGTAATCGGCCGGAGTTCACCGGAAATCAATATCTGGGCCCAAGTAAAAGACCGGGACAGAATGCTACAGATATTGAAGAAAAATGGAAAGGTGGACGCTGAAGAATTTGAATTCTGTATGAAGTCGGGCGAGATACGCACCTGGCTATTTTCAGCCGAAAAAATCAGTATCGGCGGTGAACCGTGTATTATTTCCATCACGACTGATATCACCGAGCGTAAACAGATGGAAGACGAATTAAGGCAGCACCGCGATAACCTGGAGGAACTGGTACTCGAGAGGACTAACGAATTAACCGATACGAACCGGCTATTAAAGCATGAACTGGAAGAGCGAGAGAAAGCCGAGCAGGAACTGCGTAAAGCCAAGAACGATGCCGAAACGGCGAACCGGGCGAAGAGTGAATTTTTAGCCCGTACCAGCCATGAAATCCGTACGCCCATCCATGGTGTCATGGGTATGATGAATCTGGTACTGGACGCGCAACTGGAACAGGACCAGCGACAGTATCTGAAAATAGCGATGGGATCCGCCGAATCGCTATTGAGTATCATAAATAATATTCTGGATTTATCCAAGATAGAAGCGGGGCAGACGGAACTGGAAAAGACAGAATTTAACCTGCAGGCGTTGTTTGAGGAAGCCTTGGAGACCATGGCCGTATCCGCATATAAAAAAGGCCTGGAATTCACGTCCCGGATACCACGTGGTTTACCAACAGCGCTGGTAGGGGACGAGGGGCGGCTCCGCCAGATATTAATCAATTTAATAGGTAATGCCAACAAATTCACCGAACGCGGTGAAATAGCCTTGAGCGTGGATATGCTGGCAGATAAGGGCAACGAGGTAGAACTGCACTTCGCCATACGTGATACCGGAATCGGGATTCGGGCGGAAGAACAGGATAATATTTTCGAGCCTTTCCAGCAGGCTGACGGCTCAATCAACCGTAAGTACAGCGGTACCGGACTCGGGCTGACGATATCCCAGCACCTTATCACTAATATGGGTGGACGTATCTGGGTGGAAAGCAAGCCGGGAGAAGGCAGTACCTTCCACTTTACCAGTAAATTTACCAAGCAGCCTGTCGAAAAACAGGATAATACCCGTCTCGAAATGCCACCGGCTCTCCGTGGCGCGCCGGTATTGCTGGTTGATGATAATGCATTGAGTCGGCAGGTGTTTAACGAACTCCTCAGCGGCTGGGGTTTTAAGGTGACCGAGGCTGAGAGCGGCGTAAAAGCGTTGGCTGAGATGGAAAAAGCCGGCGGGGACTCTCAACATTTCCGCTTGATATTTATCGATAAGAAAATGCCAGCCATGAGCGGCTTTGATTTAGCCAGGAAGATTCTGCGCGATTCAGCGCTATCGCCGGATTCTCTAAGTAACGATGTCCATCGCTGTCAGGAAATGGGCATATCGAGTTTTATCGTCAAACCGGTTAAAGAATCGAAATTATACGAAGCCGCTCTGAAAGCGGCTGGTATGACGCTGAAACCACGTAAACAATCCGGTAAAGTCATTCCTGTTTCCGAGGGGCTTCACCTGCGTATTCTGGTTGCCGAGGACAATATCACTTCTCAGTTGATTGCCCGGAAGACGCTGGAGAAGATGGGGCATACCGTTGAAATTGCACAAAACGGTTCCGAGGCTACCCGTATGGTAAAGCAAGGCAACTTCGACCTTGTCCTGATGGATGCGGAGATGCCGATAATGAACGGCCTGGAAGCAACACGGTATATCCGGAAGCAGGAGAGAAAGTCCGGGAAGCACATTCCGATTGTAGCTATGACAGCTTATGCTATGAAAGAAGACCGGAATAAATGTCTGGAAGCAGGTATGGATGGATACCTGTCCAAGCCGGCCAATCCTGATGATATTAGTTATATAATAATGGATTTGTTCCCTCAGAAAGAACCGGCGGCGACTCCTCCGGCGGTTGATATCGATGCAGCCATGGCGGTGTTCGGCGGCGATAATGAGCTACACCGGGAAGCCGCCGGTATTTTCCTGGAGCAGGATTATCCGGAGCAGATAGAAATTATCAAAGACGGGATTAAGCGGCAGGACGCACCGACTATTAAAGCCGCCGCCCATTCCGTGAAAGGCGCCGCGCGCAGCCTGGGCGGTCTTGTCCTCGGTGACCTGGCTTTACACCTTGAAGAGGCCGGGCGGAACGGCGATCTTGTGAATGCGCACGGACTGGTGGAAGAGATGGAGATAGAGGTAAAGCGTTTTTCTGATTTCTTCCTGACTAAAACGGAGAAATAACGGGGCTGAACTATAGCGGAGCTATAAATAGATGGCGAAACGTAATGGTAATGCGGAACGAATTCTGGTTGTAGATGATGTAGCATCTATCAGAATAGCCTTCTCCCGTAAACTGACCGGGGAGGGTTACGAGTGCATGGTAGCGGAAAACGGCGAGAATGCCCTGGCACTCCTGAAGAAATATCCCTTCGCCCTGGTGCTACTGGACATTACCATGCCCGGGATGTCGGGCAGGAGCGTCCTGCAAGAGATTGTGGCGAAGTATTCGGATACCGCCGTAATAATGATAACTGCTATCGATAATGCCGAAACGGCAATTGAATTGCTCAAGATGGGCGCCTATGACTACATTATCAAGCCGGTTTATTTTAACGAATTGCCGCTAAGGGTACAAAGAGCGTTAGACCGAAGGAAACTGATGCTCGAAAACAAGGAATACCGGCTTGATCTTGAAGAGAAGGTCAGGAAGCAGACCGATAAAATACGCGGCTCGTTTTTTAATTCGTTAAAGTCGCTGGCGCTGGCCCTGGAAGCGAAGGATAAATACACCAGCGGTCACTCGCAAAGGGTGGCCGACATTGCCGTTAATATCGCTAAAAAACTGAATATGACTCCGAAGGAAATAGAGCAATTGAGGTTCGCGGCTCTGGTACATGACATCGGCAAAATCGGGATAAAAGAATCGGTAATCAATAAAGAAGACGGACTGACAGACGAAGAATATGCTTATATATCGACGCATAGCGTAATAGGGGAGAATATCCTGACGCCCGTCATCGAGGACAAGGAAATCCTGAAAATGGTCAGGCACCACCATGAAAGATATGACGGGCGGGGATATCCCGACGGGCTCTTTGCCCAACAGATACCTCTGGGAGCCAGGATAGTAGCCGTAGCCGATATGTTTGATGCGATGACAACAGATAGACCATACCGAAAATCGGTCAGTCGCGAAATAGTGATTAGCGAACTAAAAAAGAATGCGTCGACTCAGTTCGATCCGAAAATAGTGGCTGCCTTTATCGAGGTAATAGGCAAAACGGCAGCACGCCATTCCAAACAGACTCAGGCGGCTCTCCGCTAGCCATCAACCTCAATCCCCGCCGGACGGGGTATATACATCTTGCCCCGGTTTTTACGAGTTAAGATAACTCACCGCCGATAGGTTTTATCATGTAAATTACCCGCCGGGGTATATTTTTATGCCTTCACCGATGGGGTGGGACATCATGAAAAATATCTGTTTGCTGATGTTGCGTATTACCAGCGGGCCCTGCTCGACATTGGGCGGGATATAAGCCCCGAAGCTCTTATTGATAATATGCTTCTCACCGCCAATCCAGAGTTCAACCTCGGCGCAGAGGTCGGTGATATCATCATAGTTCATGGCGGAGAAAACGATGGAGGTACCGTGGGGCATGGTATGGGCGTCCATCATTAGCTGGCCGGCTTTCGATTTTGCGCCGGGGAGGAGCCACCTCGTATCGCAGCCGAACTCGGCATCGGGAATTACCGTCTGGTCGATGTAAGCCATGGGACGGGTATATTGGGGGTCGAAGGAACGCATGTAGTCGGGTCTTTTTATGTCCTGTCTGGTGCCGTAGACCATATATTTCGCGTATTTCGATTTACTCAGGTCTGTCATTATTTTCGGCTGGATGTCCCTTTTCTCTGCCTCCGCCTGCTTGGTTTTCTCGTCCTTTTCCCGGGTATAAACGCCTCCCGGCCCGGATACCCAGTGTAAAACCGTACGCTGGGTGGTTTTACTGCCGGTGCCGCGCGTGGGCATGTGGGGCATATTGGCGGGCAGGTAGGCTACCCAGCTTGATTCCAGGGGGATTATCTCGTCATCAAACTGCATCCCCATGGAGCCGATGTCCTCAAAGTTATCGGGGTCGGTGCTCCACCAGGAGAGAAGCTCGGGAAAATCATGGACGTGCGGGAACATGGTGGGGGTTTTCATGCCGCTCTCCATCAGTTCCTGCCAGGATACCTGGTTGGGGTAATCGGGGGGCCATATCCAGGTGGTCTCGCCGTAATAGGCGCCGGGGATAACATCCTCGTCAATCCAGTGGACATGCTCCATGCTGATGCGTTTTCCCTCGGCGGCGAGTTTATCCCTTTCTTCCGGGGAAGGGCCGGGCAGCATATGCCTTTTCTGTAGCGTGGTGCAGATATATTTATCGTATTTACCCATTTTCCTTTCGATTACCTCCAGTCTTCATATCGGGCTAAAGTTTCTACTATTATATCACTAATAGCTAGTTTTTGGTATTTGGTAATAATAAACAGATGGTGGGCGGTACCGTACGGTAGACAGAACTTGAGAATTTACTTTTCCTCTTATATTCTAGTTGGATTAGTAAAACAAGCAATTATCAATTATTATAAAACTTGGTGTCCCTTTAGTATATAGCGATAGATACCAGCCATGCACCAGAAAAAATAATTCATGTTCGGGGAAAAACCGTTGTGCTTTCCCATTATAATAAGTATTGTTGCAGACTTCGGGATAGTTAGAGATAATAGACAACGGGGCTTCATGTCCCCTCTTGAAAAATACAATAGTAAAAATATCTTGATAGGAGATGTAAGATGGCGGAAAAAGTAACTTACGGCTATATGGGTAAAATCCTGCGTGTCGACCTCAGCAGCGAAAAGGTAAGCATGGAATCAGTGGACAATGAGACACGCCGTAAATACGTCGGCGGCACCGGTATGGGGGTCAAATATCTCTACGAAGAAGTGCCCCCGGGCGTGGAGTGGTCCGATGCTGAAAACCGGATCATGTTTTTTTCGGGACCTCTCAACGGCACCAGGGTAAACGGTACCGGCACCTTTTCGGCGGTCACCAAGGGCCCGATGACCAACCTGGCGGTGGCCACCCAGGCCAACGGATATTTCGGCGCCTTTTTAAAATTTGCCGGCATAGACGGCGTCATCATCCAGGGAAAAGCTAAAGGGTTGAGTTATTTGTATGTTCACGATGGCACTGTCGAGATTCGCAATGCCGGTCATCTGAAGGGTAAGGATACGAGAGAAACCGAGGATATTATCAAAAAGGGTATAAAAGGACAAAGCAGTGTTTGTTCCATTGGCCCTGCCGGTGAAAACCTGGTCCGCTTTGCCGGCATGATCAGCGACCACGCTCATTCGTCCTCTCATAATGGAGTAGGAGCCGTCATGGGGTCGAAAAATCTCAAGGCGATAATCATCGAGAGGAGCAACCGGAAGGTGCCTGTCGCTGATCCTGACCGGCTGTCTGTAGCAGCTAAAGCCCTCATCGATGAGGTCATGAAAGACCCGGGTATGAGTAAATATGGAACCGCAATGGGTTATCCCATGCTGGCTGCTTCGGGCCAGTTGCCGGTGAAGAATTATACTACGAGTATCTGGCCCAATGCTGAACGATTCGGCGGAGAGTATCTCCGCAGCCACTTCAAGGTAAAGCCGGTTACCTGCTGGGGATGCCGCGTGGCTCATATAAGGGAAGTGGAAATTACCGAAGGACCCTATAAAGGCTTTGTCGGAAAAGAACCCGAATATGAGGCCCTGGCTGCCATGAGTTCTGAAATAGGTCAGCCTGACCAGGCCGCCACCATGGTGCTGTGTGACCAGATAGACCGCCTGGGCCTGGATGTAAACGAGACCGGACACCTGTTCGGCTGGCTAATGGAATGCTATGAGCGGGGATTAATCACCAGAGAGGACTTTGACGGTATCGAGATGACCTGGGGAAATGTGGAGGCTGTGCAACAGATGTTAGATAAGATTGCCCATCGCGAGGGCTGCGGCAATCTCTGGGCGGAGGGGATAAAACGCTCCGCGGAGAAAATCGGCGGCGAGGCACAGAACTGCGCTATATACACCAAGAAAGGGGCTTCACCGCGCGGCCACGACCATCGGGCGCGCTGGACGGAGATGTTGGATACGTGTACATCGAATACAAGCACGATTGAGATAGGCCCCGGCGTACCCTTCATTGATTTACTGGGAGGGCCCCCGACGCCCGAGGTAATGAAGGACCGCTTTAACGGCATGTTACAGTCCACGTCCAACGCCAGGACGAATGGCGTGCGGCAGTTTATGGACTGCTTAATCATCTGCTTCTTCTGTGCACCGAGCTTTCCTTTATTATTGGATTGTGTCAATGCGGCTACCGGCTGGAATATGGACATCCAGGAAGCCATGGACGTCGGTCGCCGGTTGGTCAACCAGCTACGTGTTTTCAATTTCCGGCACGGGCTGACCAAAGAAGTCGAGGCGCCTTCCGTACGCTACGGTTCCACACCCGTCGACGGCCCGGCCCAGGGCCAGTCCATCATGGCCAATTGGGATGGCTACCGTAGCAACTACTACCAGAACATGGGATGGGACCCCGAAACAGGCAAACCCCTGCCGGAGACTTTAGAAAAACTGGGGCTGGCCGATCTGATTCGGGACCTGGGAAGTTAGATTCTTTACGTGACCCGGTAACTTATCAGAATAATAAGGGGGAAGAAGATGGCTTTCAGACCGAAAGAAAACCGTATCCTGACTGCTTTGAAAAAAGGAGAAATTCCGCTGGGTATGCAGGTTTACACGGGCAACCCGAGCATTATAGAAATTCTTGCTTATACCGGGTTCGATTTCTACATGCTGGATATGGAGCACAGCCGGGTAAATCCCGAGACCATGGAGCACTGCATCCGGGCGGCTGATGCTGCCGGGATAACTACCATGGTCAGAGTGACGGAAAACAATCCCAGTCTTATTCGCCACGCCATCGAGGCAGGGGCCCAGGGTGTAATTGTCCCGCATATAGAAAACGCCGGTGATGCCAGAAAAGCCGTGGACGCTATCCGCTATCCTCCCGAGGGGAACTGCGGTACCTGCGGTTGCATACGTGCCGCCAACTACATAAGCACCGGCTACATGGAATATTCTAATCAAAACTCCATACTGTGTCTGTTACTCGAAGATGAAACTGCCATTGAAAACGCCGATGAGATTATGGCTCAGTTGAAACCGGGACTGGATGCCGTCGGAATTGGCCGGGGAGACCTTATGAACTCCCTGCGGACCGAGCCGGAAAAAAATACGGGTAAGTTTATAATTCCCGGCGAGCAAGACCCTTATGTCCAGGAAGCCTATGATAAGGTTTTAGCTATCTCCAGAAAGCGCGGGATTGCATTAGTTGACAATGTGTTCAGTCCAGATGATGCCAAGGTCACGGTGGCCAGGGGTGTTAAAGTACTGGTATATATGATAGACCAGTGGCATTTCTATAACTTTTGCGAGGACGTCGTCCGCATGGTGAAGAAACTCAAGCCGCCTGACTAAGATGGGGATAAAGATGCCGATTTATTTCATCGTCCGCCAGCTTTTTTATTTATTTTATTAGTTCACCTCCAGGTTCAGAAATTCTGGGATTGAATTGAACCTTTCATCGTTTTGAGCAATTAATAATATAATCCAACCATAATATAAATATATATTCAACGAAGTAATCCTTCTCTTCCTTTCCCTTTTATCCTTGGACCCTGGTGGTCTGCCCGGTATCTTTCTCTGCGCTATTAGTCTGGCCAGTCCAGCCTTCGTTTAATATAATCTCCGCCTCTTGCTCTCTTTATCTTGAGAGGGGAGTGCTTGTTCTACTGGTATTGACAAATAATATTTTAGGTGCTAAATTATTAAGTAGCTAAAATACTGACTCCATTAAAAGAACCAGGTTTAATAAAATCGGTGCCCATATTTCATTGAATACCATGGAAAAAACCAGAGAAGACCTGGTGCAAACCCTCATTCATCATATGATGTCTTTGATGAAGTATATAGGTCATGATTTTTTAAAGAGCGAACCCACCTTGAGTCCACCTCAGGTACGCCTGCTTTTTTCCATAGGCAAAGAAATCAATGGGCTATCGGTGACAGAGTTAGCTGCACAAACCGGTGTAACCCCGGGAGCTATCACTCAATTTGTAGACACGCTTGTCGATAAAAACTTGGTGGCACGGGAGGGAGACCCGAACGATAGACGAATTGTAAAACTAAAGCTTACCAGGACAGCCAGAAGCCAGTTCGAGAAATTAAGAAAGGAACACCTGGCATCAGTAACCCGGATATTCGAAACACTGAGCGACGAGGAATTGCAGCTATTTATCAATATACTTATGAAAATTGATACCTCAGATAACGGAAAGGAAGCCTGACGGTTAATTTATGTTCAAGAAAATTCACAAGATGTTACCGGTCTCCAATTCTCATTTGAACAATATTAAGGTGTCTTGTTTCCGGTTACTTACTAGAATACAGGAATCTTATCAATGCTGAAACTGATCAGACATTTAAAACCATTTTTATGGTCGATTTTGCTGATATTTGTCCTGCTTTTCGCCCAGGCAATGGCCGACCTTGCCTTGCCCGGCTATATGGCTGATATCGTCAACGTGGGGATACAGCAGGGTGGCATCCAGGAAGTGACGCCAGAGGTTATTCGCGCCAGCGAGGTTGATAAGCTTTCGTTATTTATAAATGAAACCGATAAGGCGGTGGTTGAGGGGAGTTATGTTCTACTTGATAGCCAGTACCTGTCCCGGAGTGACTTTGACAAGTATGTGAAAGACTATCCTGAACTCGCCAATCAGCCTGTTTACAAGCTGGATACAAGTAACGACGATAAAATCGCACAACTCGACGCTATATTCGGAAAGTCTATCATTGTGATATTTACCCTCGGCCAGGAAGGTATAGCCGCTTTTTCAGATAGCGTCAAGGAGATACCTCCGGGAGAAGACCCGTTTACTATCCTTGGCCAGCTGCCTGCCGCCGAACTGGATTCTATTCGTCAGAAGATACTCACGCGGGTTGACCTGGTTCCGCCCAGCGTCATAAAACAGTCTTCAGCCGCTTTCGTGGCCAATGAATATAAAGCCATCGGCGTGGATACCAAGAAAATCCAGTTCAATTACATGTTCAAAATCGGCATATTCATGCTGCTGATAACCCTCGGCGGCGCCGCTGCTTCGGTTTATGTCGGTTACCTGGCGGCGCGGGTGGCGGCGGGCCTGGCGCGTAATCTACGCAGACAGCTTTTTACACGGGTTGAGAGCTTTTCAAACACCGAATTTGATAAATTCTCAACGGCTTCATTAATCACACGGTCTACCAATGATATAACACAAATACAAATGCTTTTAGTAATTCTGTTCAGGATTGTCTTTTACGCCCCGATACTCGGTCTGGGAGGTATTATCAAGGTGGTAAGCGGCGATATCTCAATGTCATGGATTATCGCGGCGGCCGTAATGGCTTTGCTGGTGATGATAGGCATACTGCTCGTTATAGCCGTGCCGAAATTCAAGATTATACAAAAGCTGATGGACAGGGTAAACCTGGTAACGCGTGAAATGCTTACCGGATTGATGGTAGTACGGGCATTCAACACCCAGAAATACGAGGAAGAGAAATTTGATAAAGCCAATGTTGACCTGACGAAGACAAATCTCTTTATTAACCGCATTACAGTAATGCTGATGCCGACCATGATGTTGATTATGAACGGCGTCATGATACTCATCGTGTGGGTAGGCTCGCACCAGATTGACGCCGGTTCGATGCAGGTGGGAGATATGATGGCTTTCATGCAATATACCATGCAGATAATCATGGCGTTTCTCATGGTATCGATGGTATTCATCATGCTGCCGCGCGCCCTTGTCTCCGTGCAGCGTATCAACGAAGTCCTGGATACCGAACCCGTTATCAAAGACCCGGAGGCTCCTCACCGGTTCGACGTCAGTAACCGTGGATATCTGGAATTCAGGGATGTATCGTTCCGGTATCCCGAGGCCGAAGAGGATGTGCTGAAAAATATTTCTTTTTCGGCGAAGCCCGGACAGACGACGGCTTTTATCGGCAGCACGGGAAGCGGCAAATCGACTCTGATAAATTTGATTCCACGCTTTTACGATGCTACTGCCGGTACCATCCTCGTCGATGGTATGGACATACGGAACGTCACCCAGCATGACCTGAGGGATAAAATAGGGTACGTACCACAGAAGAGCTCGTTGTTTGCCGGTACGATTGAAAGCAATATTAGATATGCTAACGAGAACGCCAGCGACGCGGACTTAGAGAAAATTGTCGCATCGGCACAGGCCAGTGATTTTATCAAAAGCAGCCGCGATGGGTTCAATACCGCCGTGGCTCAGGGCGGTGCCAACTTTTCCGGCGGGCAGAAGCAGCGGCTATCGATTGCCCGGGCACTGGCCAAACAGCCGGAGATATACATATTTGATGATAGCTTTTCCGCCCTTGATTTCAAGACCGATACCGCTCTCAGAAGGGCTCTCAAGAAAGAGACGGGGGATGCAACGGTACTCATCGTAACGCAGAGGGTAGGTACCATTATGAGAGCCGACCAGATAGTAGTTATCGACCATGGCGAAATTGTCGGCATCGGTACGCATAAAAATCTGATGAAGACTTGCGAAGTATACCGGGAAATCGCCCAATCGCAGCTATCGAAGGAGGAACTCGCCTCGTGAGCCATCCCGAAAGAACACCGCAGGGAGGCGCAGTATGATGGGCGGACCTCCAATGGGTCGGCCACCGATGGGCGGTGGGCCGATGGGTGGGCCACCGGCGGGCAGGCCTCCGATGGGGGGGCCCCCCGGGGGCGGACCCATGGGCGGCGGTCCTGGTATGGCTATACTGACGGGCGAAAAGGCCAAGAACTTCAAGGATACTTTAAAAACTCTCTTAAAATATCTTAAACCCTACCGGTTTTTAATTATTTTCTCTTTATTCTTCGCGGTGGCGAGCACTGTTTTCACAATTATTGGTCCCAAGCTGTTCGGCAATGCCACCAACAAGCTTTTTGAAGGCGTCATGGCTAAAATGATGCATGTACCGGGTGCTGCTATTGATTTCGATTATATCGGCATGACGATAATAACATTGATTTGCCTGTATCTCATCGGCGCCGGCTGTAATTACCTGCAGGGTTACATATTATCCGGCGTCGCTATGAAAGTAACTTATCAGTTCCGTAAAAATATATCGGAAAAGATAAACCGTCTCCCTCTTAAATACTTTGATACCAAGACACACGGAGAGGTTTTAAGCAGGGTCACCAATGACGTCGATGCAATCAACACTACCCTCACCCAGAACCTCTCCCAGGTAGTCACCGCGGTGACGACGCTTATCGGCGTCCTGGTAATGATGCTGACGATAAGCTGGCTGATGACCCTGGCGGCGCTGGTGATGCTCCCGATATCGCTGGTTCTGGTCAGGTTCGTGGTGAAAGCGTCCCAGAAACATTTCAGGAAGCAGCAGGAATATCTGGGACATATCAACGGACACGTTGAGGAAATGTATTCCGGACACAATATTATGAAGGCATTTAACGGGGAGGAGCGGTCCATTAAGAAGTTCACCGGTTTTAATGATGAGCTATACGATTCGGCCTGGAAATCACAGTTTATCTCCGGCGCCATGATGCCGGTCATGACTTTTATCAGCAATCTGGGATATATTATGGTCAGTATCCTGGGCGGGTATCTCGCCGTGGTAAAGGTCATCGGGGTGGGTGATATTCTGGCTTTTATCCAGTATGTGAGGCTGTTTACGCAACCCATTACCCAGACAGCTAATATCGCCAATGTCATGCAGTCTACTGTGGCTGCGGCCGAGCGCGTGTTTGAGTTCCTTGACGAAGAAGAGATAGTGCCAGATATAGCTGATTCCGTGAAACCCGAGAAGGTTAGCGGTGATGTATCATTTAAAAATGTACATTTCGGATATGACCCTGAGAAAATTGTCATTAATAATTTCTCGGCTGATATCCGCGCCGGGCAGAAGGTTGCTATAGTGGGACCGACGGGCGCGGGTAAAACCACGCTGGTCAAGCTATTGATGCGTTTTTACTATCTTAATAATGGTGTTATTACAGTTGACGGAGTGGATATCAAGAATTTCAAATATAAAGAACTACGGAGCATGTTCGGAATGGTCTTGCAGGATACGTGGCTGTTTAATGGTACCGTCATGGAGAATATAAGGTACGGCAATTTCAATGCAACCGATGAAGAGGTCGTGGCGGCTGCCAAAATGGCTTATGTTGATAATTTCGTGCATGCTTTACCGCACGGTTACAACATGGAGCTTAATGAAGAGTCCAGCAATATCTCACAGGGGCAGAAGCAGCTTATGACCATCGCCCGCGCTTTTCTATCAAATCCAGCGATATTAATCCTTGATGAAGCCACCAGCTCGGTTGACACCAGGACCGAGATATTGATTCAGAAAGCTATGGATGAGCTGATGAAAGACAGGACCAGCTTCGTTATCGCTCATCGCCTGTCGACAATACGTAACGCTGATATTATTTTTGTTATGAACGAAGGCGACATCGTCGAGCAGGGTAACCATCGGGAATTACTGGCCGCCAACGGTTTTTATGCCTCGCTTTACAATAGTCAATTCGATATAACGCCTGCCGACGGAAAAAAGCAGTGAAGCTATTTGAAGTTCCTCAAGAATTATTTCCCGATATGCAGTTAATCAGGTATTTCCTGCCGCAGCTGTTTCAGACGATTATCAAACCTGTTGAAATGTTCTTCTCTGCCTGAGGAACGCCAGCTACGATATAGATTGGGGTCATTTAGATTTTCGAGTATGGTGGGCATCATGTTCCAGGGTATGGAAATCAGGAACAGACCCTCCGGAAAAGACATGTTTATCGCTTCCATGCCCAGACTCAGGCCGGTGATTGTAAAATTCATTTTACCGCTGATAACGGGGTAAATATACAGCCAGGCGCAGGCCATAACCGGTGTCCCCTGGCAACTCCATGAATCGCCTGACGTATAGCAGTCGGCTCTCAATATGTTTCTTGCCTGATCCACACTGGCTGCTATTACCGTGACATCCGGGTCAAAGGTGAGTTTGTCGATGGGGGAAAAAGCCACGTAGTTTACCGAGCCTTTGAGCATTTTGGGAATATACTGGTATAATTTGCGGTTGGCACGCGCTTCCTTAAAAAGTCCGGAAGTCCCCCCGGCCAGTCCGCTGACGAGTACCGCTTCCGGGTCTTTCATGCCCAGCAGCAGCGGCTCAACGC
>CAYVPT010000017.1:16631-17147 GCA_964453865.1 uncultured Dehalococcoidaceae bacterium | reverse complement strand
CTAAGAGAGCCAGGAGAGACTGTCAAAGAGATTCTAGAAACAACCCTAGCCAGAAATTGGGATATGGAATAATAGGCGGTCAAATTCAATTTATTTTTCCGGACGCTACCTGTGAACCATACTGGTTATCAGCAGATCCAAAAGAAAAAACTCCCGAAGAAAGTTGGTCGGATTATTCCAAGCGCAGTTGTTTTGAATTTCTAGATTTATTTAATGAACTGGTAGCTAAAACGGATTTTGAAAAGGAAGGCCTGAAATGGCCCTTTATTAAAGATAAAAAAGAATCCTTGACAAATATACTAGAGTATCTGTACTTCATCGTGTATCCCATTTCTGAAACTGAATACCAGAGATTATTTGGTTCAAGGTAAAATATACCAAAAAGCACCAGGCACCCGAGTATTACCGGGCCGAGGCCGATGAAGAAATTTCCCAGTACCTGCCAGGGATTGCCCTTGTTCCACTGGTGGTTGACATAACCCAGCGTCCCCGTTGAAGGCTCTGGTTTGAAGAAGG
>CAYVPT010000017.1:0-16621 GCA_964453865.1 uncultured Dehalococcoidaceae bacterium | reverse complement strand
ACCTTTCCTATATCCCTTTACAAAGGAAGTAGACCAATGCCTCGCCTTTTCCCCTCCTTTTGACTTCCCCACAACCCTTCCCCCACGGTAGTTTTTATCCCACCCAAGTCCGCCATCATACCATCAGCTATATGACCCGTGAAAGTCCCCCGGGATAAGCTGAGAATGACACAGGGCGGTTTGGGTGGGAAAAGATAAAAAACGAGGGGGGTGGGGATTTTCCATACCCCGAGATTCTTCGCTACGCTCAGAATGACAGTCTCTCTATAGCCTCAACTCCAGCCTCGGTTTCAGCAGATGTTCCGAGATATTGGTCTCTTTCATGTACTTTACAAGAAGCTGGAGCAGTTCACGAGCATTAGCCAAGGTCTCGGTGTGAGCAGCAGGTTACTTCCCGGTAACGGGGTTTTTATAGTGATACGGCGCCTGGTAACCGGATGGGTAGAAGGTATCCTCGGATGGGCCGTCGGGTTTCAGCGAACTAAAGTCCGGCTCCATCTGGATATCGACGCGTTTTTTCGGATCCACCCAGCTTAATGTATACGGGGCATGGAAGAACATGTACCAGCCCAGCTTTAATATCTTCCACTTGCCGTCTTCCTTAATATATTCGTTTTCGTAAACACCGTCCATCCATCCCGGAGCGATGCCTCCCGACACGGGGAACGCATTTGCCCCGAAGCCGTACCATCTCCCCCAGGCCCGCTTGCCATCCGGTGCGACATCGATAATGGGAGAGAGTTGCATTACCTGGTGCAGGAACTCCGGAGGATGAGTTATTTTTGCAGCTTTCTCTTCCTGGCCATGGCGGAAGAACCTCCTGATGCTTTCCTGTCCACAGAACTCGCCGGCATGCACTTTTACGTTGACCTCAGGGCTTTTAGAGAACAGGTCGATGATGTCCTCGACTCTCCAGTGCTCAAGGTAATAGCCGTACGCCCTTTGCAGCTTCTTTATCTCCTCGATGTCCTGCACAGTCCTGAGCTGGCCTTCCATGTCTTTAATCCTCGCTTCCAGCGTTTTTATTACTTTCTCTACATCCATGAATAACTCCTTCTCAAATTTAAGCTTCTACCTTATTTTAATGATTCCCCCTCAGATAACACCCGAGGGGGGCGGGGGGAGAAGAAAGCCCCCCTCTTTTATTTACCCTACTCGTGCGAATAATAAAGAAACCCTCCGCTGGCGTAAATCAACTGGCCGGTCAGCCAGTGAGCCTGCTCGGAAACAAGGAATACAATCACATCAGCGACATCTTCCGGCTTTCCGAGACGTCCGAGCGGCGTTCGCTCAACTATCCGGGGCTCGTTTTCAGGAGTTATATACCCTGTCTGCGTAGCGCCCGGACAGACGACGTTTACCGTAATGCCATACTTACCCATCTCCATTGCCGCTGAAAGGCTGTACGAAAGGAGGGCCTGTTTACTGGCAGCATAGCTTACATTAAGCGGGTGGGACCTTACCGTAGTCAAGTTGACGATACGACCCCACAGTGCTTTCCGTATAAGATAACGCTGTAGATATTCCTTCATCAGCAAGGCGCAGGCACGAGCATTTACGGCGAAATGGCGGTCAATACTCTCGGTGCTGGTTAAACTAACTCCGGATTCATATCCCTCAACCAGAGACGGGTCGAAAGTCTCATAAACACAGTGAGTATGATTACAAATAAGAATGTCCACCGGACCAACCTCAGCTTCACAAACGTCGAAAAGACGCGGGATATTATCCGCAACACCAAGGTCAAACTCACGCGCCGCCGCCACGCCTCCCTTTGAACGGATTTCTTTTAGTACATCATCAGCGGGTTGTGACTGCATGGCGTAATACAACGGTCAGCCGCTGACACCATGACAACGCGCTTCTTCAAGCTCCGCCGGAGAATATGGAAATTCCGGTATATAGTACGTAACAAACACCCTGGCGCCCTGTAATGTCAGCGCTTTAGCGGTGGCCGCACCGATGCCGTGGTTGGCGCCAGTTATCAGTGCAACTTTATTTCCCAGTTTGGGGTCAATCATTGGCTCCTCCCCATATTACATCCTCAGCTCCAGGCGCGGGTTGAGCAGGTGCTCGGAGAGATTGGTATCCCGCATGTATTTTACAAGCAGCTGGTGCAGTTCACGGGCTTTATCCGGATTCTCCTTGATAAGGTTTTTCTCCTGCCTGGGGTCGGACTTCAGGTTATAAAGCTCGGACATGCCTGGCTCGGTATTATAAAGCAAAGTCCATTCTGCCGTGGTCACCGTAGCCGTGGAGTCCTTTTCCGTAGACCGCTCGAAGTCATCAATCGACCGCAACGAATCACCGGCGTTGATGAACGGGTGGGCGCTAACGACGTAGTCGCGACCGGGCGCCTTAAGGTCTTTTATCGCGGGCATCAAAGACTTGCCCTCGACGCGTGACGGTATTTCCTGACCTATAGCCTCCATGACCGTGGGCATAAGGTCGACCGCCGAAGTCAGACCGCCGTACACAGCCGGCGAAACTCCCGGTACGTAAACAAGCAGGGGCGTATGGGTGACTTCCTCGTAGAACGGTGAATGCGACCAGACACCATTCAAAGGCCGGCCGGTCTTTTTGTCTTTAGCGAAGACCATTTTCCCCAGCAGACCGCCGTGCTCCCCGAAATAGTAGCCGTGGTCGCTGGTAAAAATAACGACCGTGTTTTCCAAAAGTCCCAGGTTCTCCACGTGCCTCATAAAGTAACCGAACCATGTATCCACCATGGTAACCTCGCCGCAATACGAGGCGTGGGCTTTCTTAACTTTCTCTTCGGTCAGGCCGGGCGTCTCCGGCCAATACCCGTAGATAGGCATAGCCTGGTCGCCGTCATGACCGGGCCAGTAAAGCTCGCGGTAATACTGCGGGGGCTCCCAGGGCTCGTGCGGGTCCCAGGTATCCACGTAAAGAAAGAAGTCCTCTTGATAATGACGCTCCAGCCACTGCATCGCCGTGATGAAGGTCCGGGGAGCGAAGTAATCGACCTCGTACTGCCAGTCGTCTCTGACGTCTCCCCCAAAGATACCGTGGGTAACCTGCCCTTTCCCGGTAACGGGGTCTTTCGCATAGCCGAGGTGCATCTGGCCGGTAATCTCGGTAAAGGTACGGAAGCCGCGGTCGTAGTTCATGCCCCGGCGGATAAAGAAAGGCGTATCGACGATAGCGGCGGTATCAATACCCTTTTCCGAAAGCAGCTCGGGCAATGTCACCTCGTCCTTGAACAACGGCTCCCACTGCATGTAGGACATCGTCCAGCGGCCGGTCAGGTAATCGGCCCGCGTCGGCATGGTCGGGAAGCCAGCAATATAGTGACGGTCGAAGCGTACCGACCTGGCAGCGAAGGCATCGAGGGAAGGAGTAATTATCTCCTTATTGCCGTAGGCCCCCACATGGTCGCGCCTTAAAGAATCAGATATCACCCAGATGACGTTCATTTTCTCCTCCTTTTCACTTTTACAGATTCAAAGAATGCTATATGTTCCCATACTATAAAACAATAATCATAAAATTAAAAGCGCCTCATATTAGCACAATTTACTTATGGATATTTTTATATATACCTCACCCCCTGTATCCCCCTCTCCAAACGGCATTATCAGGGGAACCCGGCAATCTTTTGTTTGTAGAGGGGGAGGATTATTTGAGAGGGGGTTGGCGCCCCCTCTCGCGGCGCACTCCCCTCCGGGGCGGCGGGGGTATAACTAACGTGATAAGCCGAAGATGGTGCGAGGGCGGCCTGGGTGGGAAAAGATAACACCCGAGGGGGCGGGGGGAAAAGGGTGAGGTAGAAAAAACACGACGGGTCGAGTAACATGTAGGTACTTAAAAGCAACTCAAAGGAGGGACAATCATGCCGCCGAGTGTATATCCCACAGGTACAACGATTTACAATCCGGAGAAATGCTGGAACGGCTACACGCTGTTCCAGGCCGAACTGCACCGTAAAAACAGCCTCGGAGCAGTGCTTATCGATATGAACGGCAACGTGGTCAACCGCTGGAAGGGACTCGACGGCATGCCCAACAAAATGCTCCCGGGGGGGCATGTCCTGGGCAGCACGGGCGTACGCCATTTCAAATACGGCTACCAGGACATGGTCGATGTCGTGGAGGTGGACTGGGACGGCAACATCGTCTGGAAATTCGATAAGTACGAGCTGGTCAAAGACCCGCGGCAGAAACCACGCTGGATGGCGCGGCAGCACCACGATTACCAGAGGGAGGGCAACCCGGTCGGTTATTACGTGCCCGGTATGGAGCCGAAAATTAGTGGCGGTAAAACCCTGATACTCTGCCATAAAAACCTCAAGAATTCCAAAATAAGCGAAAAACCGCTGATTGACGATACGATTATCGAGGTGGACGGGGAAGGAAAGATAACCTGGGAATGGATATGCAGCGAGCACTTCGAGGAGATGGGCTTCAGTCCCCGGGCAAAAACAACGCTGGCGCGCAACCCCGGTATGCAGCCTGCCGGCGGTGGCATGGGCGACTGGATGCACATGAATTCGATGTCCGTACTGGGTCCCAACCGGTGGTTTGACAGCGGCGACGGGCTCTTCCACCCGGATAACATCATCTGGGACGGGCGCCAGACCAATATCACCGCCATTATCGACCGAAAAACGGGGAAAATAGTCTGGCAAATCGGCCCCTACTTCACCGCCAGGGCGGCCCTGAGTAAAATCGGGCAGATAATCGGCCAGCACCACGCCCACATGATTCCGCGGGGGCTTCCCGGAGAGGGGAATATCCTGATATTCGATAACGGCGGCGCGGCCGGCTACGGCGCTCCGAATCCCGGCGCACCCGACGGCTTCAGCAACGCCCGGCGTGACTTCTCGCGGGTGCTGGAACTCGACCCCATAAAGCTCGAAGTAAAGTGGCAGTACCCGGCGCCGATGCCGGGACCGGGCGGAGGCGGCGGCCGGCTTTACAGCAGCTTCGTGAGCTCGGCGCAGCGCCTGCCCAACGGCAACACCCTGATAACCGAAGGCAACGGCGGACGCCTCATCGAGGTCACCAAGGAACACGAAACGGTCTGGGAATACGTCAGCCCCTACGTGCACAGGATGCTCAAGACGCCCCTGATTTACCGCGCCTACCGCGCGCCTTACGAATGGGCGCCGCAGGCGGAAAAGCCGGTGGAAACAGCTATAAAGAGGGTAAAGAATACCAGGTACAGAGTGCCCGGCTCTCCGAAAAAGCGACCGGAGAGAGTGGCAACGGTTAAGCTTTAGAGACAGTTCACATGAAGGATAAAATCTTCCCGGTACAGAATTCTACGCTATCAACCGGAGCGCTGGCATCCCTGATAGAAAAAAGGTATGACCTGCCCGGACCGGTCTCATGCCGGTTCTTTAGAAAAGGAATCTGCGATACTTATTCTGTAAAAACGGCACAGGCCGCCTACTTCCTGAAAATTTACAGGTACGGCAGACGTACCAGGCTGGATGTAACCGAAGAAGTGCGCTTACTTAATTATCTCGGCGAGAACCATGTTTCCGTAGCCAGGCCTGTTGCCTGTAAAGACGAAAGTTATGTAAATCAACTGTCAGCTCCTGAAGGCGTACGTTACGCGGTCCTGTTCGAAGCGGCTGAAGGTTTTGAAGAAAATAATGATGAAAACCGGATAAAAGCACTTGGGGAAATGGTCGGTCGCTTTCATCAGTGCAGCGATAGAATGCCCGGCGAATATCGTAGAAAACACCTCGATATGAAATACATTATCGATGAAAATCTTGCCGCTATTTCAACTTTAGTGGCACACCGAATTGAAGACTATAAAATAATCGAGAAAATCGGTGAATACTGTAAAGAGCAGGTGCCAAAACTGCTTTCAAAATCAAAGCCGGAGTACGGAATATGTCACGGCGATTTGTTCGGCGGCGACGTTCGTTATAAAGAAGATAATACGCCGGTGATATTCGACTTCGATAGTTCCGGGTGCGGCTGGCGGGCCCTGGATATAGGGGTTTTCCTGACAACACCGGATTGGATGGATACAAGTGATGAAGCGGAACAGTTACGCCAAACACAATTGTCGGTATTCCTGGAAGGCTACTTAAAACACAGAAAATTAAGCGAAAACGAGCTGGCTGCTGTTCAGCTTATGCCACCCATTCACCATATCTTCCTCATGGGTCATGTGCTACGCTATTCGACTATTCATGAAGGAGAGCACTGGGCAAACGATGAATTCATCGACTGGCACATGAAATGGTTCAAGTACCGGGCAGAAAGGGGTATATAGGAGCGAATGCGATGGAAAAACATCAGGACTGGAATTAGCAATTAGCGGCGGACCCCATCGACTGGCTGCTGGAACCGGACGACCCCGCCGTAAGATACCTGGCCCTGCGCGACTTAGTTGAAGCCGGTGAGAAAGAAATAATAGCCGCCAGGCGAAAAGCCCACCGTGAGGGACCGATTGCCGAGATACTGGCTAATATGAACCCGGAAGGCTGGTGGGTAAAACCGGGGGCCGGCTATTCGCCTAAATGCCAGGGTACGGTATGGTCAATTATCTCGCTGGCGGAACTGGGCGCCTCTATCGAAGAAGATGACCGCGTCGCTACTGCCTGTTTCTATTATCTGGACCATGCTTTAACAAAGGGAGGTCAGTTTACGGGCAGTGGGAATCCTGTAAGTACGGCAGGTTGCCTGCAGGGCAATATGTTGACATCACTAATGGATATAGGCTGCAAAGACGGCAGGCTGGACGTTGCTTACGAGTGGATGGCCCGAACCGTAATTTATGACGATTTACCCCGGAAACTAAACGGCGATGGTCTGGATGCCGCGGAAGGCGGCCCGGGTCCGTTCCGTTATTTAAACCGGTTCGGTCCGCAGTTTGCCTGCCGAACGAATAAATTCCTGCCCTGCGGCTGGGCGGGAGTGAAGATAATGATGGCATTTTCGCGTCTTCCGGTTAAGCGTAGGTCGAGCCTGATTAAGCGGGCTATCGAAATCGGGGAGGATTTTTTCTTGAGCACCGACCCCTCGACAGCCGGTTTTCCCGGCCACAGAACAGGTGTGCCGGATAAAAGGTGGTGGCAGTTCAGATTCCCCATTTTTTGGGGGGCGGATATCCTCCAGATTGCGGAGGCTTTCACCGCGCTGGGATACGGCGGCGACCCCCGGCTGGATAATACAATCAAATTGATTTTAAGCAAGCAGGACGAGAACGGCAGATGGCCGTTAGAATATGTTGATAATAATCACAAAATGTGGGTCAAGTACGGCTCTATAAACAAACCCAACAAGTGGGTAACCCTGCGGGCGCTGCGGGTGTTGAAGCGAGCCGGGCAACCTACGGGTTAAGCAGAGGATGGCACGAGGGTGGCTTGGGCGGGAAGGTGCAAAAATCCCCCTTGGTCCCCCTTTTCCAAAGGGGGAAACTTGTTAGGGGGTTAATTTACGGTACAGGCAGAGGATGATGCAAGGGCGGCACGGGTGGGAATAGATAACACCCGAGGGGGAGGTAAGGTGGAGATATCTTGATTCCTGCTTTCGCGGGAATGACGGGCGAATGAGATTGCCTCGTCGCTACGCTCCTCGCAATGACAGGAAGTAATTTATTTGCGCCTGCGGGTGACTAACCCCTATAATTCTAAAGTCCGGAGGGGTGATTTGCTCGACAACGAGATACTGCGTAAGGTCAGCCGTCCCGCCCGCTACACCGGCGGCGAGTGGAACAGCGTTATTAAAGACTGGGACAAGACCGCCATCAAAATAGCGCTGGCCTACCCGGATACGTACGAAATCGGGATGTCCAACCTGGCGATACCGGTCCTCTACGAAATACTGAATCGACAACCGTACGTCCTTGCCGAGAGGGCCTACGCCCCCTGGGTGGACATGGAGGCGGTGATGCGGGAGCGAAAAATCCCTCTCTTCAGCCTGGAAAACAAACGCCCTCTCGGAGACTTCGATATAATCGGTTTTTCGCTGGGGTATGAGCTTAGCTATACCAACGTCCTCAACATGCTGGACCTGGCCGGGATACCCGTCCTGGCCGCCGAGAGGACCGACAAACACCCGCTGGTAATCGCCGGGGGTAGCTGCTGCCTGAACCCGGAGCCGATGGCCGACTTCATCGACGCTTTCGTCATCGGCGACGGCGAAGAGGTTATTCTCGAATTTATCGATACCTGCCGGGGTGAAAAGGGGAGGAGTAAAAAAGAACTGCTGAGAAAGCTGGCGGGCGTCAGGGGCGTCTACATACCAGGCTTTTATGATGTTAAATACGATACCGACGGCCTGCTTAAGAGTATCCAGCCGAACACGCCCGAAGCCGGGGCGAAGATAGAGCGGCGTATCATTAATACTCTCCCCCCTCCGCCGGAACGACCGGTGGTGCCCTATATCGAAGTAGTACACGACCGTGGCACCATCGAGATACAGCGCGGGTGCAGTCGCGGCTGCCGCTTCTGCCAGGCCGGGATGATATACCGTCCGGTACGCGAGCGATCCCACGAAGAGGTCATTCAAGCGGCCGGGGACCTTATATCCAGTTGCGGCTATGACGAGGTCTCACTGCTATCGCTGAACACATCCGACTATGCGGACATCGAAGGACTGGTGAACAAGCTGGCACAGCGTTACCCCAACCTCACCCTGTCGCTGCCCAGCCTGCGCCTGGACAAGTCCTCGGTCAGCCTCGTGGAGTCGCTACCAACGCGGAGCCGGACGGGTCTTACCTTCGCTCCCGAGGCCGGCAGCGAGCGACTGAGAAGCTCTATCAACAAGGCACTCAAGGAAGAAAGCCTGCTGGAAGCGGCCGCCACCGCCTTCGAACGCGGCTGGACCGGCCTGAAACTCTACTTCATGGTCGGCCTGCCCACCGAGACCCTCGAAGACGTTGAAGGAATCGTCACCCTCGTCGAGAAAGTCCGCGCCGAGGGCAGGAAAGCCAGCGGGAAAAAGCCGATGATACGGGTGAGTGTGGCTACTTTCGTTCCCAAGCCGCATACCCCCTTCCAGTGGAGTCCCCAGGAAAACGAGGCATCACTTAATGTCAAGCACGCGATACTCCAGAACGGACTCGGCCGAAAGGGGACGCGTCTCTCCTGGGAGGACCCCCGCACCAGTCTGCTGGAAGCGGTGCTGGCGCGGGGCGACCGGAGACTGGGCAAGGTTATTCAAAGTGCCTGGAAGCTGGGCTGTAAATTCGATGCCTGGAGCGAACACTTTAACTTCGATAAGTGGCTCAAAGCATTCAATGAAACCAGACTGGACCCTGATTTCTACGCCCGCCGCGAACGTTCTACTGACGAGGTGCTGCCCTGGTCTCATATCAGCACCGGCATCGACGATGATTTTTTAAAGCGTGAACTACAGCGTGCCCGGGAAGGGCAGGACACTCCCGACTGCCGCAATAATCCCTGCAACGCCTGCGGCCTGGAAAATACGGAGGTCTGCCTGAAGAAGCAGTAATTTGCACTTACGGTGAACCTATCCCCCTTTATCCCCCTTCCCTTGAGGATTCGTTAATGGAAGTGGGAAGAAATTAGAAAGAGGGGTTTCACCCCCCTTAAACACCCCATGAGGAAAGAGGAGAACGGCGGCTCTTACTCTTTTTACCTCTGTGGGATACGGGGAAGTACAAAGGGCTAAGCAGTGGATGATACGAGGGCGGCATGGGTGGGAATAGATAAGAAACGAGGGGTGGGGAGCTGGATTCCCGCTTTCGCGGGAATGACAAGAAAAAGCAGGAGTGACGGAAGAACACATGGTAGACAGGGCGAATGGGATTGCCACGTCGTCCCGATTATATCGGGACTCCTCGCAATGACAGGTGAAGGCAGGTCAGGCAGCTTTCGGCTCTCCCTCGAAGGTGGTGATAGCCACCAGGCGGTCGCCCTCATCGAGGGTCATCACGCGGACGCCCTGGGTACTGCGGCCCTGAGTGCTGATGCCGTGCTTGGGTTCCTTAATCGGCGTGCGGGTCATCATACCCAAGGCGGTTATCAGCATGACCTGCTGTTTTTCATTGACTACCCTGGCGGCGGTGACATTACCCGTTTTATCCACAATCTTAAACGTACGCACACCGCTGCCGGCGCGGCGCTGCCGCGGATATTTATCCAGTGAGGTTATCTTGCCGTAACCGCCCGAAGAGACGACCAGAAGATAGCCGTCCGGTTCAACCCTATCCATACTGATGACGCCATCGCCTTTGGCCAGTTTCATACCGCGGACACCGCCGCTGGTCCGCGAAGCGGCTCTCAGGCTGGAAACGTTAAAGCATATCGATTGCCCCTGACGGGTTACCATGATGACTTCATCTTTATCGGTAGCCAGTGAGACGGAAACCAGTTCATCGGCGGGGGCGAGGTCCATGGCGATAAGGCCGCTGCTGCGCACGGCGGTAAACCTGTCCACCGCTGTTTTTTTCACCTCTCCGAGCTTGGTAGCCATGACCATATAGGTGCCCGGCATGAGACCGGTAGTGGTCACCATGGCGGTCACCCTTTCTCCCTCGGTAATGGAAAGCAGGTTGATGATAGCCAGTCCCTTGGAAGTACGGGAACTGCCGGACGGTATCTCGTGGCACTTGAGATAGAAGACCTTGCCGCGGTCGGTGAAGAAAAAGAGATCGTCGTGAGTATCAGCCACGGTCAGCAGCATGACGGCGTCCTCTTCGCGGGTAATCTGTCCTATTCTACCCACGCCACCACGATGCTGCGTGGGGTAGGTCTTCGAGGGAATTCTCTTGATGAACCCGCGACTGCTGAGACTGACCACGACCCTTTCGTGGGGGATGAGGTCTTCCTCGGTGAAATCGAGGACGCCCTGCTCAAGTATATCGGTGCGGCGCTTATCCCCGTATTTCGACTTCATCTGGGTGACTTCTTCCTGTATCAGGACGAGAATCCGCCTCGGATTGGCCAGCAGGTCTTCCAGATAGGCGATGGTCTTCACGAGTTCGGCGTATTCGTCCAGGATTTTCTGTCTTTCCAGATTGGCCAGGCGGCGCAACTGCATATCGAGGATAGCCTGCGCCTGATTCTGGCTGAGTTCGAAGTTGCTCATCAGGTTTTTCCGGGCCGCTTCGGCGGTCTCGGACTCGCGGATGGTCTTGATAACGGCATCGATATGGTCGAGGGCAATCCTGAGTCCTTCCAGAATATGCGCCCTGGCTCTAGCCTGCTTGAGTTCGTAGCGGGAACGCCGGGTAATAACAGTACGGCGGAATTCTATATAAGCCTGCAGCGCTTCCTTGAGGCTGATAACGCGGGGCTGACCGTCTACCAGGGCCAGCATGTTCACGAAGAAGGACGACTGCATGGTGGTGTGCTTATAGAGATTATTGAGTACCTTCGGAGGCTGGGCCTCCTTTTTAAGCTCGATGACGATACGCATTCCCTGGCGGTCGGACTCGTCACGGAGGTCGCTGATACCCTCGATTTTTTTACTTCGTACCAGCTCGGCTATATTTTCGACGAGAGCGGCTTTATTCGTCTGGTAAGGAAGCTCGCTGACGATTATCTGCTGGCGTCCTCCCACGCTGACGCTGCTGATAAGAGCTTTAGCCCTGACCACCAGTTTGCCGTGCCCGGTGGCGTAGGCGTTCCTGATACCCTCCACACCCTGGATGATGCCGGCGGTGGGAAAATCGGGGCCTTTTATATGCTTGCTGAGTTCTTCAATAGTCGCCTTGGGATTATCAATGAGGCAGGTAATGGCATCGCAGACCTCGCTCAGGTTGTGGGGGGGTATATTGGTAGCCATACCGACGGCGATGCCGGAGCTGCCGTTGATGAGGAGATTGGGCAGCCGGGCGGGCAGCACCCTGGGCTCCTGGAGACTGTCATCGAAATTAGGCATGAAGTCGACGGTCTCCTTGTCGATATCCACCAGCATTTCTTCGGCAATTTTAGCCAGGCGGGCTTCCGTATACCGCATGGCGGCGGGGGGGTCGGCATCGACACTGCCGAAGTTCCCCTGTCCGTCGACCAGCGGATAACGCATGGAGAAGTCCTGCGCCATGCGCACCATAGCGTCGTAAACGGAGGAGTCACCGTGGGGATGGTATTTACCCAGCACCTCGCCGACGATACGGGCGCTCTTGCGGTGCGGTCCGCTGGGCCTCAAGCCCATGTCGTTCATGGCATAGAGAATGCGGCGGTGCACCGGCTTTAAGCCGTCCCGAACGTCGGGGAGGGCGCGCGAGACGATGACGGTCATCGCGTAATCAATGTACGACGACCGCATCTGGTCTTCTATAAATACCGGTTTTACCGTGCCTGATGTCATCAGTAACTGCTCCTTTTATTCATCATCTTCGTCCGAATCATCGCCGTCATCTCCGGAATCCTCCGGCAATACCTCGATTTCATCACCGCCGATTATGGTATAGCCGGACTCTTCCTCATCATCCTCCGAGTCCAGTTTTAAAAGCTTATCGCTGCCGTAGGAACGGAACTCTTCCATTCCCCGCGGCGGGAATGACAGCTTGCCGGCCTGACTGGGGTGCTGGAAGGTCTCCCGGATAATTACCGTCATCATTTCCTTGGTTGACTTGACTACCGAAGCCGAATACTGGTTGCCACCCAGTATCAGGCGAACGAGTCGCTGAGTATACCTGGGTTCCACCTTCCCCACAAACTCTCCCCGGCTGCTTTCCACTATCAGGGAGGAGCCGTCGACTTTCAGGCCGACCTTATCGCCGGCTACCACCATGGCGCGGTCTTCCTTTGGGGCCAGGCCAACGAGAGGCACCACGCCCGCCTTGCCGATTTCCTCGAGGAAGTGCCGGGGCTCGACCTTGTCCGTCTCCACGGTGACGCTGCCCGATTCCTTCAAATCGTCCAATCGGCGAAGGTTCCGGGTGGCGATGGCATTATAAGGGTCCAGCTCCGCCGCCCGCCCGTAGGATTGCCGTGCCTCAGCATACTGCCCCAATTCCAGGAAAGCCCTGCCCAGGCGATTATAAGTATCGACATCCTGCGGAAAACTTTCAATAATCTGTTTGTTAACGTCAACGGCTTCCTGCCAGCGCGCCTGCATGGCCAGGTCGACGGCCTCCTTGCTACGCTGTTGTTTAAGTCTTATCAGTCTTTCGTCATCACGAGTCATTTATCTTGCCACCAGATTAATTGATTTTAAGTATTCTACACCAATGGAATAGGTCATACAAGGGGTTTTTCAACTGAAAATCGCCCTGTTTGACAAACAGCCACTTTGTAGCTAGAATTTATATAGAGACCTTGTATAAATATTAAAGGAGAACAACCTAAAATGCAAGATAAGGTGGAAGAGGTACTCGCCAAGGTACGCCCGGTCCTGGTCAGGGATGGCGGCAACGTGGAACTGGTAGGAGTAGAAGACGGGACCGTAAAGGTAAAACTGGTCGGCGCCTGTGCCGGCTGCCCCATGTCGCAATTAACCCTGAAAAACGGGATTGAACGAATATTAAAGCAGGAAATCCCCGAAGTCAAAGAGGTGGTATCGGTCTAACCATTTGCCGGTCATTGCGAGACCATCCCGATGAGCCCCTATCTCCTGCGAATCGGGAGGCGAAGCAATCTCTGTGCCTCTACAACCACGACGGATGAGATTGCCACGTCACCCCGATATTATCGGGACTCCTTGCAATGACTTTTTTTATTGAACTACCTATTCCGTTTCCAGCTCGAAGGCGTGGTGGAGAGCCCGAATCGCGTCTTTCATCCTGTCCTCGTCGATGATGCAGGTTATCCGTATTTCCGAAGTCGTAATAAGCTGGATATTAATGTCCTCTTTACTGAAAGTATCGAACATTCTGGCGGCGTAGCCCGGCGCATGCTGCATGCCGGTACCGATAATACTGACTTTACCGAGTTTATCATCGCTGACACACTCCCTGGCGCCGGTAGATTTGGCTATCGGTTCGACGACAGCCATCGCCCCGGTTAGCTGGCTCCTGGCTACCGTAAAGGAAAGGTCGGCGATATTCTCCACGCTGGAGTTCTGCACGATGGTATCGACGCTGATACCGGCTTCCGCCAGGGGTACGAATATCCCCGCGGCGATACCGGGGTGGTCCGGGATGCCGACCACGGTTATCTTGGCAACATCTAGGTCATGGGCGATACCTCTTACTTTATTGCGTATTTCCATAGACACCTCTTTATGAATCAACGTGCCGGGATTATCGTTAAAGCTCGATGCGACCAGGATAGGGACGCCGAACAGCTCGCCGAGTTCAACCGCCCGGGGATGTATGGCTCTAAAGCCGTAGGTCACCATTTCCAGCATTTCTTCATAGCTTACCTCCGCCAGTTTACGCGCCTCTGAGATAAGGCGGGGGTCCGTGGTATAAATACCATCGACATCGGTATACCTTTCACAGACTTCGGCTTTGAGGGCGGCGGCCAGTGCTACAGCCGTGGTATCCGAGCCACCCCGGCCCAGGGTGGTGATATCCAGGTCCTCGGTAATGCCCTGGAAGCCGGCGACGATGACGATATTGCCCTTCTCCAGTTCTCTGACAATGCGGGAGGGGTCGATATCGGTTATTCTGGCGCGACTGAACGCGGCATCCGTCCTGATGCCCGCCTGGGCGCCGCTGAGGCTGATGGCGGGGTATCCCATACCGTGCAGCGCCATGGCCAGGAGGGTGCTGGCGACAACCTCGCCGGTGGAGAGCAAGACATCGAGCTCCCGCTTATCGGGGAACTCGTTTATCTGATAGGCCAGCTTAATCAAATCATCGGTGGTGTCACCCATGGCGGAAACGACGACGACGACTTTATTACCTTCGGTATGGACCTTGACGATACGCCGGGCGACTCTTTTAATCTTTTCGGCATCCGCCACCGATGTGCCGCCATATTTCTGGACGATTAAAGCCATGCTGTCTTACCTTTACTTTAATGAACTCCGTATATACTCAATTGCGCAATTACTCACTTCCTCCCGAACACCCTCCGGAACCAGGACGGCTTGCCCCGGGCGCCGTAGCTGGGGGAGGGAAAGCTTTTTTCGCACCTACCGCACCGCCATGTCTTAAAGCGCTTGTTGTAATATACCTTGGGGCTGCCGCAGAAGGGACACAGACCTTTACCACCTGGTTCTTTTCTCGCCGCCCCGTATTCTTCTTCTCTTGACGGCATGACAGCTTACCCGCCAATCAACCTGCTCATTATTTTATACCCTTCCGAGAGAAAAACACCAGTGCTTTGCGCCTCGGCCTCGGTGAACCTCTTCATTCCGTCGGCTGGAACTCCCCTCTCCCATATTAGAAACGGAACGGGGTCGGGCGTATGGGTGCGGACGGCGACGGGGGTGGGGTGGTCCGGCATGACCAGTACACGCAAGTCACCCAAGTACCGATGCAACCGGCCGACGACCTCATTATCGATTTTTTCAATGGCTTTTACTTTATCATCGATAGAGCCGCTGTGGCCGGCCTCATCCGGCGCCTCGATATGGACAACGACGAGGTCGTACTGTTTCAGGGCTTTCAGGGCACCATTGATCTGGGCGGCGTTATCATTATCAGGCCCATCGGTAACGCCCGGTATATCCAGTACTGCCATACCGGTAATCTTTGCCAGCCCTTTGAGAAGGTCGACGCCGGAGGTCATGGCGGCGTCAAGGCCATAGGCCTCCTTAAAGGTCGGCATGGGGGGTAACCGACCGCTGCCCCAGAAGAGCCAGATATCCGTAGCCGGGAGTAGGCCATGAGAAATCCTATCAGCATTGACAGGGTGTTTCTCAAGCTCAACTCTAGCCCTTATCATGAGGTCGTTTAATATTTCACTACCCTCACCTTTCGGTAAATATTCGTTAACTGGCAAATTGGGGATATCGTGGGGCGGGGTAAATGTAGCTTTCAAAGCTTCTTCATAGCCACTAAGTTTCAAGATATGCCGATAACCAACGCCCGGGTAGAATTGTATTGAATCATCACCAATCTCACTATTAAGTGTGTCTATAATTTCTTTTGATGCTGAGCTGCTGATGTGGCCGGCGCTGTAGTCCCGCATCTTCCCGTCGCTAATATTCACCAGGTTACAGCGGAAGACCGCCTCTCCCGGTCCGACATTGATACCCATACTCGCGGCCTCGATAGAAGCCCGGCCTTTGTAATATTTCTTGGGGTCGTAGCCCAGCACGGACATGCAGGCGCAGGCGCTGCTTGCCTCCATGCCCGGAGGAACGGTGCGTACCAGCCCGCCGGAGCCCGCCGAAGCTAAAACATTCAGGTTAGGGGTTTCCGCCAGCTCCAGGCAGGTCCGCCCGCCTCTTTCCGGTATGGGCATACCGGCGGCGCCGTCTATAATCAATATCAGGTATTTCATAATCTATTTTATCACCTTTTTTTGCGTACTTGCGTAATTACTCATTCACGCGATGACGCATAAATACAAAGATAATCAGGCCCCCTTTACTGGTAATTTTAGAGGCACGATGGCGTGATGTCAACGCAGAGTGCTTACAGGTATTTAATTGATGGCTGCCTATTCATATTCACCACCTTTAGCCCCCTCTCGCTACGCACTCCCCTTTTTTAGGGTACGAAATCCCCCTTTAGCCCCCTTTTTCAAAGGCGGAAACTAAAAAAGGTAAAGATGCATGATAGCTTCTCCCTTTAGTAAAGGGAGAGCGAGAGGGACTTACACAGGTGA
>CAYVPT010000016.1:0-17290 GCA_964453865.1 uncultured Dehalococcoidaceae bacterium | reverse complement strand
CTGGGTGAATCTGGCTACCGGGCAAAACAACTCCGAAACTGGATATACCAGAAACGGGCTTTTTCGTTCGACGAGATGAAAAATCTGCCGGCGGATTTCCGGCAGAGATTAGCGACGCAGACAAGACTCCACAGTCTGAAATCTGTCTACGAAGTGGTAGGGCAGGATGGCACGGTAAAAACACTCTTTAAACTTGCCGACGGCTCAACGATAGAGTCGGCGCTAATGTCTTACCATGAAGATAGCAGCGAACGACGCCGTACCGTATGCGTCTCGACACAGGCAGGCTGCGCCATCGGCTGCCCTTTTTGCGCTACCGGACAACAGGGCTTCCAGCGTAATCTTACCCCCGGCGAAATAATCGACCAGGTGCTTTACTTCGCCCGTTATCTCCAAAAAGCGCCTCAAGATGGCAAAAGCGGTACTGATAATAAAAAATCCCACGTGACGAATATCGTTTTCATGGGTATGGGAGAACCCCTGGCGAACTTTGATGCCCTCTGGCAAGCTTTAGAATTATTGAATGCACCGGACGGCTTCGGGCTGGGCGCCCGCAATATAGTCGTTTCCACCGCCGGTCTGGTGCCGCAGATAAAGCGTTTTAGTCGGGAGAATCTGCAGGTAGGACTGGCAGTATCCCTCCACGCAAGTGACAACAAGTTACGAGACAGACTCGTCCCGGTTAACCGCAGGTACCCGCTGGAACAGCTCATACCGGCCTGCCGCGACTATTGCCAGGCGACGGGACGAAGGATAAGCTTTGAATACGTCCTCTTTCACAATATTAACGATTCCGCAGCGCAGGCGCATTCCCTGGCAGGACTGCTCCGGGGATTGAACTGCCACGTTAATCTCATCCCCGCCAACGATACCGGCGACCGTACTTTCCGGCCACCTTCCAGGCGGGGTGTATTAGCCTTCGAACGGGAACTAAGGCAATCCGGCATCAACGCCACGCTGCGTCTGCCCAGGGGACAGGATATTAACGCCGGGTGCGGTCAGCTGCGAAGTCGCTCAGAACAGGGTATCAAGAAAAGAGCCGGGTCACCGATAAAAACAGGAGAATGATATTAATTAATGTCCGGTGAAACGATACTGTGGATAGTGTTCGGCGTCCTGATACCAACCATGCTTGTCCTGGACCTGGGAGTCTTTCACCGCCGCGCCCATGCTGTTAAGGTTAAGGAAGCCCTGATATGGAGCTCCATCTGGATTTCGCTGGCGCTGCTGTTCTGCCTGGGAATCTACCTGCTGATGGGCTCGGATAAGGCATTACTCTTTATCACGGGATACCTGGTGGAAGAATCCCTCAGCGTGGACAATCTTTTTATCTTCCTGCTGATATTTACCTACTTCTGTGTACCGGCGGCTGACCAGCACCGCGTGCTCTTCTGGGGCATCTTGGGCGCCATTATCATGCGCGGTATATTCATCGTGGCCGGCCTGGCTTTACTGGAATACCTGCACTGGATAGTCTATCTGTTCGGCCTCTTTCTAATATTTACAGCCGTAAGACTGGCTTTACAGAAAGATAAAGAAGTGCATCCGGAAAAAAATCCCGTGCTAAGACTATTCCGCAGGTTTGTGCCGCTGACCAAGAACTATCATATGAACAAGTTCTTTGTTGTATCAAGGGGACGGCGACTGACAACGCCGCTGCTGATGGTACTGGTGGTCATCGAAACTACGGATGTTGTCTTCGCGGTAGACTCCGTGCCGGCCATCCTGGCTATCACGCGGGACCCGTTTATCGTCTACACCTCTAATATCTTCGCCGTGATGGGACTGCGGGCTCTCTATTTCGCCCTGTCGGGTGTTATACAGAAGTTTCATTATCTCAATTATGGTCTGGCCGCCATCCTGGGTTTCCTGGGATTTAAGATGCTGGTTACCGATTTCCTGGAGATACCGGTGGTCGCGTCTCTGGGAGTAGTGGGCGGTATACTGGCATTATCGGCTTTGTTATCACTTCTTCGACCCAGAAAGAATTCTGAAACAGAAGTCTATCAGGAGGAAAGTAAAGATGGATGATAAAGACGTATCTAATGAAGGATGGGTAAAAAGACTCAGGGCCCAGTTCATGGCCGGCATCCTGATCGTCGTGCCGGCAGCCGCCAGTATTCTGATACTTATCTGGGTTTTCACCACCATCGATAACATATTGCAGCCGATAATCAGGGCGATAGCAGGGCATGACATACCCGGCGTAGGTTTCGGCGTGACGGTGGTGCTGATTTACATTGCCGGGGTGATAGCGAGGAATGTTATCGGGAACAGAATTTTAAAATACGGCGATTCTCTTATGTCCAGAGTGCCTTTGTTCCGCGGTCTCTATCTTGGCATCAGGCAGATTATAGAGAGTTTCTCCGCCCCAAAAAAGACAGGTTTCATGCAGGTGGTCCTGGTGGAATTCCCACGGAAAGGCATCAGGTCGGTTGGCTTCATTACCAATGAAATAACGGACAGTAACGAGAAAAAGCTGCTCAGCGTCCTTATCCCCACCTCCCCGAACCCCACCTCCGGTTTTCTCCAGATAGTCAGGGAAGAAGACGTCGTACGTACCAGAATATCCGTTGAAGACGCTCTAAAAATGATTGTCTCGGCGGGCAGGATGACACCGCTCGAGGTACAGGCCAAGCTTCAGTCGACGTTATAGAGCAGGGAAGAAGGTTGAAGAATTCGCCCGCCTGCCGTATGGTTGGTTCTAGTCGCTTTTTGACAGGCCTTTCTTGAGCAACTCGTCAAAGGCGGCAAACCACTTTATCTTAATATCGTCACTCCAGGCGGGGTCGAAGTCCGGGAACTTGGATAGAAGCATACTGTGCCAGGAGAAATTCTCCGGCATTTCCTCCACAGCTTGTGGAACTAAGGCGTTCCGGTTTGTCCTTCCGGAAGCTTTTTTTACCGTTCTCTTTGTTCCGGTGCCGGTATAGGTGGCGCGGGTGCGTCTGGTAATGAAAGGCGACAGCGGCATACCGGCATCACCGGACATGGCAATGAAGAATTTGACGCACTTACGGCTGACATCATCGGTCATCTGGAAAGTACTACTAAAGATTTCTCCCAGCTGAGCATAGGTAGCGCTTTCCAGGTCCAGGGGGCCTTTCACCACGAAATCATAGGTATCAGCGGTTAACTCACGGAGTAGTTTTGCCCTGGGTTCGCCGCGCGACATCACCAGCGGTTCAAGTCTTGCCGTCGGCTTGCCATTAGCATCGATAAGCCTGAGGAAACGCAGTGCTGCCATAAGCTGCGTGCCGGTACTCCCGGAAAGAATATCGCCCCAGTAACTGCGGTCGATGCGTGAGGGTATACGCTGCTGCAATCGTTCGATAAAATTATGGAAGGTACGGTAAGAAACGTAAGGGGGCAGGTGTTTACGTCCTTTATCGGTAGTCACGGCATACCCACTCCTGTTTGACATACATTATATTCCAAAAATCCAGAAGATACAAGGGTATTATTGACTTAATTGGAATTTTACTGATATTCATGCCGGATGCTTATGGAACGCCCGGGGGACGCGGCTGAAACAGAAAGGACAATAATTGCCACTTGCTTTTGGAACGTTATAGGATTATGAAAGTTTTACGAATAAACCGTAGCTAATACATAAAATGAAAAAGCAGGAGGACTAAAACTAATGGCAACGGCAATAGAGTACCAGAAACTCATGACGGAAATCGTTTATATCAATCTGCCCGGTCCGGAAGAACCCTCACCGAATATGACCGGGGGAGAGCTGCTGCACGGCTTCCTGGCCGAGCTTCACCGGAGTGGACACCCGGAATTCCGCGAACATCTTAATTCCCTGTGCAATAAGTGGAATATCAGGTACCGCGAAGAGAAAAGCAAGTAACCTTAGCGGACTTTTCACAATAACTGAATACAGATAATAACCTGTCATATCAATCCCAACGATAAGGGACAAAGGAGGACATTATGAAAAGGGACAGGATTGCTGCCATTGATGTGGGCACAACCAAGGTATGCACCATCATGGCTGATATTAATGATGAGGAAAATCTCCGCGTCCTGGGTGTCGGAGTAACGCCATCGAACGGACTCCACAAGGGGCTGGTAGTCAATATTAATGAAGCCCGAGAGTCGATCCGGAAATCGGTAAGGGCGGCGGAACAGATGGCAGGTCGCCGGCTGGAATCAGCCTATATCGGCGTTACGGGCCGGCATATTTCATCGGTGAACAACCGGGGCTCCGTATCGATTACCCGCAACAACCAGGTGGTACACCCCAATGACCTGAGGCGTGTCCTGGATGTAGCCCGTTCCATTAAAGTACCCTCGGAGCAGAAACTGCTCCACGTTATTCCGCGGGAATACACGGTGGACGGCCAGGCAGGAGTTAAGAATCCCATCGGCATGCACGGTTTCCGGCTGGACGTGGAAACACATATCATCACCGCGGCGATAACCTCCATCCAGAACCTGACCAAGTGCATCCGCAGCATCGGCGTGGATGTCGACGACCTGGTGATGGAACCCCTGGCCAGCGCCGAAGCGGTCCTGACACCGGATGAAAAACGGGATGGCGTTCTGCTGGTGGATATCGGCGGCGGCACTACCGACCTGGCCCTTTTCAGGGACAACACCATTTACCATACCTCGGTACTGCCGGTGGCCGGCTACCAGGTCACGCGGGATATATCCATCGGCCTGGGGATTACCTTCGAACTGGCTGAAGAGATGAAAAAGAGATACGGTGACGTGACACCGATAGACGAGGACAGTCCCACAAAAGATCCGTACCTCACCGGCGACGGGCATAGTATCTCCTACCAGGACCTTTCTGAAATCATCCGCGTACGCATTGAAGAGATGATCCGGCTGATAGTAATGGAACTACCTCAATCAGACCAAGACAAGCTTATACCGGCAGGTCTGGTTATCACCGGAGGGGGTGCCAACCTCACCGGCATCGCCGAACTCGGAGAACAGCTGACCAGAATGCCGGTAAGACTGGGTACGCCGACCGGCCTGCCCGGTGTCTCCGACGTATTGGATAACCCGGCCTACGCTACCGGTGTCGGTCTTCTGCTGTGGAAAATGAATAACCAGGGCACAACGGTCACCCCCATAAAAGACAGCAAGATGCGCCGGTTATTAACCAGGATGTTAAAGCTCTTTCGTTAATTATTATTTTATGAATATTTACATGAGGTATTTGGAGGACAATAATGGCTAAATCAGGTTTTATTCCAAGCAGTGCCAGAATCAAAGTTATCGGGCTGGGAGGCTCGGGTTGTAATGCTATTACCAGGATGGTCCGCGAGCAACTTCACGGCGTGGAGTTAATCGCGATGAACACCGATGCCCAGCACCTGGAAATTACCGAGTCGATGCGTCGTGTTCAGATAGGCGAAAAAATCACCCGCGGCCTTGGTTCCGGCGGCGACCACACCGTTGGACGTCAGGCCGCCGAGGAAAGCCGTGACATTATAAAAGACACCGTAGACGGGTCGGACATGATATTCATTGCCGCAGGTATGGGGGGAGGCACCGGCACGGGGTCGGCCGCTTTAGTAGCGGATATGGCTAAAAAGACCGGCGCCCTGACTATCGCCGTAGTAACCAGACCCTTTGGTTTTGAGGGCACTCACCGCAGCAAGACGGCCGAGGAAGGTATAAAAAGCCTCGTTGACAAAGTAGATACGCTGATCGTTATCCCCAATGACCGGCTGTTCGAATTATGCAGTAAGGAAACCGGCGTGGACGGAGCTTTCAAACTGGCCGACGAGGTACTGTACCACGGCGTCCAGGCAATTGCCGAGGTCATTACCGTACCCGGTCTGGTCAACCTCGATTTTGCCGACGTGAGGTCGATAATGAAAGATGCCGGCCAGGCCTGGATGTCCATCGGGAGAGGCTCCGGGGAGAATCGCGCCGTCGAAGCCGCCAGACACGCCCTGACCAGCCCGCTGCTGGATGTTTCCATGCAGGGCTCCAAAGGAGTGCTTTTTAACATTTCCGGGAATAATCTTACCCTTAACGAGGTAAACAATGCCGCCGAAATCGTGCGTCAGGCGGTCGACCCGCAGGCAAATGTTATTTTCGGGGTTGTTCTTGACACCAACATGGGTAACGATATCAGGCTGACACTGGTCGCCACCGGCTTTACTTCCCGAGAGACGATAGCCAGCGACAAAGAAGAAGCGGAGCTAAACCGGATTCTCAGGGATATGAAGGATGATGAACTGGACATTCCCTCTTACGTGCGTCAGCGCAGCCCCGTTTTTGCACAGCGCTCAGCCTCGGCAGGTAAATCCTATAACTAGACCGAAACAATGATAGAAAGGAGTACCATGGCTATCATTGAAGCTACCAAAGAAAAGAAACAGCCGTATCTGGGCAAGCTTATGAAAAAGCTCATCAGCAACCGTCGTTGCCTGGCACTGCTACGCTTCTTCGTGGTACACCCTCACGAGCGATACAGCGAACTGGCGATTACCTGTGGCATCACCGACAAAGGCAGCCGGCCGGATATTCAGAAAGCTTTAGCGCAGATGGTCAACGAGGGGATTTTACAGTCAAACATTGAAAACGGCTTCAACTTTTACCGGCTGACCCGTGAAGAGCCGGTACGACAGACTATCCTCGAAATGGCCGAATTCGACTGGCGTCACTGGCAGCTGGTACTGGAGTATATGTAAGGAAACCTTCGGCGATCCTTTGTTCAGGAGCATCGGGAATGGTATTATATAATAAGAGTCAGGTAAGCAAGCTCCCTAAACCAGTCCAGGACTACATGAGACGTAAATTCAACCTGCCTAACGAGTATCTGGGTATCTTAAGGTGTCTGAAGCAGACAGTTTCCAACGGTAAAGACCAGACCGTAAACATCAGCATCTTCAACCCGGTGAGAGTTCAGGAGAACCGCCTCGTCATAAAGACTGTCCAAGACCTGAAGCGGTATCCCGAGATGGTGCTCTTCAAGGGACGCATCGATAGCCAAGGCGCCGTTTACATCGCCGATAGGCGACGCCCGGTATGGGAGTATAAAACCAAATAAAAAAATTATCCTGGCAATACTGTTAAAGGGGTAATCAATGGGAAGAAAAGCCGAAAAACAATCGCAGCGAAAAAGCTATAAAGAAGCCTTTAAGAACGTCAAGCACGGACACGGTGGGCGCTCTGTTAAAAAGAAGCAGGAATCGGCCCTGGGTAAGTAGCCGGTAAATACAGAGCGGTCAACAACCAAGGGGAGGCAAAGCAGTCATGACACAAGGCGTGATACGGCTATTAGTTGATGAACGCGGCTTCGGGTTCGTTTCCAACGATAGCGGTATGGACATCTTTTTCCACCATAGCGAGCTTGAGGGCATTAAATTCAAGGGCTTGAAAGAAGGACAGCTTGTCAGCTACAAGGTCGGGTTGGGGGACAAGGGACTTGTCGCCAGAGAAGTCAAACCGTGTAGAACTCATGAATAAAATCTACTATAATATGAGGCGCACAAAGTGTCTTGCAGCGGGAACGGACAACAAGCCATGTCTCTCACCGTAATCTAACCTGATTTTTACCTAATTTCAAACAGGTCATCAACTAATGAAAAAAGCCATTATTACCGGTGGGGCAGGATTCATCGGTTCACACATCGCCGAGGCACTGACCGGGCGAGGTTATCAGGTTATTATCATCGATAATCTGAATACGGGTAAAATATCGAATATAGAGTCCCTCCTCAAGAATCAAAAGGCCGAACTCATTGAGGGCAGCATCTTAAACCTGCCTCTACTGCGTAAGCTCTTTTCAGGGGCAGACTATGTTTTTCACCATGCCGCCATAGCCAGCGTCCCCCGCAGTGTCAAGAACCCCAGAGCCACCCACACCACCAACGTCAACGGCACCCTGAACGTACTGGTGGCCGCCCGGGATAACGGTGTCAATAAAGTTGTCTGCGCTTCATCCTCGGCAGTTTACGGCGATACCATGCCGCTTGTTAAAGACGAAGGCGTCCCCGCGGACCCGCTTTCACCCTACGCGGTATCAAAACTCGCCGGAGAATATTACGCCAAGGTATTCCAGGCGATGTATGGCCTGGCTACCGTTAGCCTGAGATATTTCAATGTCTACGGCCCGTGGCAGAACCCGAGGTCGGACTACGCTGCCGTTATCCCGGTGTTCATATCCAACGTATTATCAGGTAAATCGCCGGTGATTTACGGCGACGGCGAGCAGAGCCGCGACTTCGTCTTCGTTAAAGATGTTGCCAAAGCTAATATTCTGGCTGCGGAGAGTCGGGCCACGGGCATCTTCAACATCGCGAGTTCCGTTAAAACAACCATCAACGACCTGGCACAAACTATCATCAAGCTATCAGGTAATAAAAACATCCGGCCGGTATACCGTGAAGCCAGACCGGGAGATATCATGCATAGCCTGGCCGATATTAAAAAAGCCAGGACGTTCGGCTACCGCCCCGAGCACAGTCTGGAGGAGGGGTTAAAAGAGGTTATGAAACACCTGCAAGAATAACTGCCGATGATAGTATCGGTCTCCGGAAGGAAAAGGCCCGACCTCCCGTTTTATACACCCCGAATCTTAATCCTGAAACTCGTTTTTTCCCATCTTATAACCCAATCCTTACTTTTTTCTAACCATAGTCTTTTATATTAAACATATCAACTCGAAATACCCGTTAATAATTTATATGAATATTCGAACAAAAGCCGCCCGACCGCGGGAGAGAAGATTGCTCAAGGATGAAGTCCAGATCTGGCTGGCTTCCCTGGATATACCGATATTGAAATTTCAGGGGCTGCTGGACGCGGACGAGCAGAAAAGGGCGGCACGCTTTAACTTCGATAGGGACAGGAACCGGTTCATCGTACGACGGGGAATATTAAGAATACTTTCGGGCTGCTACACAGGGGTCGAGCCGGAAAACGCCCTTTTTTCCTACGGTAAGAAAGGGAAACCATCGCTCGCCGACGAGTCAAATAGAGAGAGGATATTTTTCAATTTATCACATTCGGAGGGGATGGCGATTTATGCCTTTTCCGGCCGCCATGAACTGGGCGTAGATATAGAACGGATACGCGATATGACTGATATGGCAAAGTTAGTCGAAAGATTTTTCTCCACCGGAGAAAAGGCGAGATGGCAGGAACTGCCGAAAAGCCGACAAAAGCAGGCATTTTTCCACGGCTGGACGCGCAAAGAGGCATTTATCAAAGCCAGCGGCGACGGGCTGTCTTACCCTCTGGACGGTTTCGAGGTAACGCTGGCCCCCGACGAGTCGGTCAGACTGCTCAGCATAGCCGGAAATACCAGGGAAACATCTCCGTGGTATATGCAGGATTTAACACCGGCTTTCGGATTCGCGGCAGCCCTGGCCGTAAAAGGACGGGTGGGAAACGTTGACTGCCGGCGGTGGATAGAGTAATCCGTGGGTATAATATTAAATAATTGTTAATATCAGCATTACCCGACAAGGCATAACGATAAAATGAATGCCAAGAACAATATAGAAGATACCTATTCGCTTTCGCCGATGCAGCAGGCGATGTTGTTTCATTACCAGCTGGCGTCCGAGGCCGGGGTCTACGTACAGCAGCTGGTCGGCTCTCTACGTGAAAATTTAAATGTAGAGGCGTTTAAGAAAGCCTGGGACAGCGTAGCGGGGCGGTACCATATACTGCGGACGGCTTTCCGGTGGGAGGGCCTAAAGGAGCCGTTACAGGACGTATATGATAAAGTCGAAGTCCCCTTCGAAGAGCAGGACTGGCGTCACTTATCTGCCGACGAACAAACGGTCAAATACGAGGAATTCCTAAAATCCGACCGAAAAAGAGGCTTCAATATGGCGGAAAAGCCGCTCATGCGGGTAACCCTTTTCCGTCTCGGCGAAGCAAGCTATCGGTTCGTCTGGACCTACCATCATATCATCGTTGACGGCCGTTCCCGCACACTAATCGTCGAGGACGTCTTTAAATATTACGATGCCATCGGCCATGGGCAGGAACCGGACCTATCGGAACCGAGACCGTACCGGGACTATATAGACTGGCTGCAGGAACAGGACACCTCGAAATCAGAAGACTACTGGAAGGCACTACTGAAGGACTTTAAAGCCCCCAATCCCATCAGTCTGTCACAGGCATCCAGCTTTATCGATGAAAAGGACCGGGTAAAAGCCGAGGCGGAAACACGCCTCAGCGAGTCACTCACAACTAAATTAAAGACAACGGCCAAGCAAAACCGGCTGACTTTGAATATCCTCCTCCAAGGGGCCTGGGCATTGCTGTTAAACCGCTACAGCGGCGAAGGAGACGTCGTTTTCGGGGTAGTCAGAGCCGGGCGCCACTGGACCAACCAAGACCGCAACTCCATGGTCGGTCTTTTCGTATGCACACTGCCGATGTGGGTAAGAGTCTTACCGGAGCAATCCCTGCTCGAGAATTTCAGCGAAATCAGACAGACGATGGTCGCCATGCGGCCGTACGAAGCCACACCACTCGTAGATATCCAGAGATGGAGTGAAGTACTGCCCGGCCGACCGTTATTCGATAGTATCTTCGTGTACTACGAAATGGAAACGTTCTTCTGGTCACAGGAAGGAGCCTGGCGGAACAGAGAGTTCAACCTGCTCGAAGACAACGGCTTTCCCATTACGCTGGACGTGTACGCGGAATCAGAACTTCTCCTGAAAATTACCTACGACCAGCACCAGTACGATAAAGCGACTATCCAGCGTATGCTGGGCCACTTGAAAACCCTCCTGGAAGGCATCGCCAGTGATCCGGAGCGGTCTCCGGCCGAATTACCGGTATTAACAGACAGCGAACGTCATCAAATAATAACCGAGTGGAATGACACCAGGGTGGACTATCCAAAGGATAAATTAATCCACCAGATATTCGAAGCTCAGGCGGCTAAAACGCCGGACAGTACCGCGGTCGTCTTTGAAGGTCAAAGCCTGACGTACAGAGAACTAAACCAGCGGGCGAACCAGCTGGCGAACTATCTCAAGTCCTCGGGGGTAGGGCCGGAATCACTCGTCGGCATCGCCGTAGAGCGGTCAATCGAGATGATAGTGGGGCTGTACGGCATTCTCAAAGCCGGCGGGGCTTACGTACCCCTCGACCCGACCTATCCTGCCGAGCGGGTGGCCTATATGATGAAAGATGCCAGCGTACCGGTTTTATTGACCCAGCAAAGGCTTCTGGAAAAGCTCCCGCCCGGCAACGCACGGGTGGTCTGCCTGGACACCGAGTGGGATAATCTCATCGCCAATCAAAGCACGGAAAATCCAACCTGTGAGGCAACCCTAGAGAATCTGGCTTACGTCATCTATACCTCCGGCTCCACCGGAAAGCCCAAGGGAGCCATGAATCAGCACGGCGGCATTCTAAACCGGCTACTCTGGATGCAGGATGCCTACCAGCTGACGGCGTCCGATGCCGTTTTACAGAAAACGCCTTTCAGCTTCGATGTATCCGTATGGGAATTTTTCTGGCCGCTGATGTTCGGAGCCCGCCTGGTAGTAGCCCGGCCGGAAGGTCATAAGGACGGCGACTACCTGGTAAAGGCCATCATCGATGAAAAGATAACCACCCTGCATTTCGTGCCTTCCATGCTGCAGATGTTCCTGATGGCGAAAGATATAGAGAATTGCACCTCCCTGCGACAGGTGATTTGCAGCGGCGAAGCCCTTACCACGGAACACCAGAATCGATTTTTCGCGCGGTCAAAGGCCAAACTGCACAATCTCTACGGACCCACGGAGGCTGCGGTAGACGTTACCTATTGGGAATGTAGGCAAGATAGTGATTTAAAGACGATACCTATCGGCCGTCCCGTGGCCAATACCCGGATGTACATACTAGACGGTAATATGCAGCCGGTACCGGTCGGGGTCACCGGCGAACTGTACATCGGCGGGGCTCAGGTTGCCCGGGGCTATCATAACAGGCCGGAACTGACCGCCGAGAAATTCATCCCCGACCCGTTCGGCGACGACCCGAAAGGGCGATTATATAAAACAGGTGACGCCACGCGCTACCTCCCGGACGGCAACATCGAGTACCTGGGCCGTCTTGATTTCCAGGTCAAGATAAGGGGCAACCGCATCGAACTCGGCGAGATTGAAACCCTTCTCGTACAGCACCCGGCCGTACGTGAAGCCGTGGTCATGGCGCGCGAGGATACACCCGGTGACCTGCGATTAGCCGCTTATATCGTGTTCAACCAGGACCAGGAGGTTCCCGTTGGAGAAATACGGGACTACGTCCGGCAGAAGCTGCCGGATTTCATGGTACCGTCGTTTTTCATCACCCTGGAGAAACTGCCGCTGACACCCAACCAGAAGGTAGACCGCAAAGCCCTGCCCGCGCCCGAGAAAGAAAAGATAGTGTCGGGAGAGGCGTACGTACCTCCCAGGAACGAGCTCCAGCGGACTATCGCCGCTACCTGGCAGGAAGTCCTCAACATCCCCAAAGTAGGCGTGAACGATAACTTCTTCGAGCTGGGCGGACATTCTTTACTGCTGGTACAGGTCTACTATCGAATTCATGAAATAATCGATAAAGAATTTACGCTGACGGACTTGTTTACCTACCCGACCGTCAGTACGCTGGCGGAGTACCTGTCGGGTGACAAAGATGTGGCAGACGAGAGCGTCATGCAGGGCAGCGTGAAACGGGCGGAGGCAAGGCGAACGGCTATACAACAGCGACGAAAGGTCAGGCCCAGAGCCAGGTGAAATTATAGGTTATAATTAATTAGATGGTTATGGAAAAAGAAAACACAATAAACGAGTCCAATGATTTTGACGTAGCGGTAATCGGTATGTCCGGGCGTTTTCCCGGCGCGAAAAACATCGACGAGTTCTGGCAGGCGCTTCGTTCCGGCACAGAACTCATCAACTTTTTCTCCGACGAGGAGCTTATGGAGTCGGGCGTAGATAGCAAAACTATGAACGACCCACACTATGTCAAAGCCGGGGCCATCCTCGAAAACCCGGACTCATTCGATGCCCCGTTTTTCAGATACTCGCCGCGGGAAGCGGAAATAATAGACCCGCAACAGCGCCTCTTCCTGGAATGCGCTTGGGAAGCCCTGGAAAACGCCGGCTACGACGCCGAACGATACGAAGGTTCGATAGGGGTTTACGCCGGGGCGTCCCGTAATACCTATATTTTAACCAATAACCTGGCCGACAGCTTCGTAGCGCGGGACCTGACCACCGTCCTCGGGAATGACAGCAACTTCCTGACGACCCGCGTCTCCTACAAAATGAACCTGAAGGGGCCCAGCGTCACCGTCCAGACCGCCTGCTCTACGTCACTGGTGGCGATTCACCTGGCCTGTCAGAGCCTGCTGAACCAGGAATGCGACATGGCGCTGGCCGGCGGCGTTACCGTAAGATTCCCTCATAAAACTGGTTACCTGTACCAGCCGCAGAATATCGCCTCTCCCGACGGGCACTGCCGGGCATTCGATGAAAAGGCACAGGGGACGATTTTCGGCAACGGGGTCGGGGTGGTGTTATTAAAACGGCTGGCCGATGCCTTGAGAGACGGAGATAGCATCCACGCGGTCATCAAAGGCTCCGCCATTAATAATGACGGCCACTTAAAGGTGGACTACACCGCGCCCAGCGTCGAGGGGCAGTCTGAAGTCATCGTGGAAGCCCTGGCCAACGCCGGGGTTGAAGCCGACTCGATTTCGTTCGTCGAAGGCCACGGGACAGGGACCTCACTCGGCGATCCTATCGAAGTCACGGCGCTTACCAGAGCCTACCGTAACTATACCGACAAGAAGGGCTTCTGTGCTATCGGTTCGGTCAAGACAAACGTCGGACACGTCGATATCGCCGCCGGCGTCACCAGCTTTATCAAGACGGTCATGGCGCTTAAAAATAAGACGATACCGCCGACTCTGCATTTTCAGAAAGCCAACCCCGAAATAGACTTTGAGAACAGTCCTTTCTACGTCAATAATGAATTAATGCCCTGGGAAGCCCCATATCCCCGCAGGGCGGGGGTAAGCTCCTTCGGCATGGGGGGGACGAATGTCCATGTTATCCTCGAAGAAGCTCCTGAAATCAACTCTCCGGGAAAATCGCCGGGCCACCAGCTACTGCTCCTCTCGGCCAGAACCGAAACGGCCCTGGAGACAGCCACAGCGAACCTGGCGGAACACCTCAAGGCTAACCGGGATATAAACCTTGCCAACGTCGCCTACACCCTCCAGGTGGGGCGAAAAGATTTCAATCACCGGCGCATGCTGGTCTGCCGGGATATCGAAGACGCCATAAAGACCCTGGAAGAGCCGGACAAGAAACGGGTCCTGTCATCCTCCAGCGATGCGGTACAACGCGACGTAGTGTTCGTTTTATCGGGGCAGGGTTCCCAGTATGTCAACATGGGGCTCGACCTGTATAAAAACGAGCCGGTATTTAAAGAAGAGATGGACCGCTGTTTCGAGATCTTAAAGTCCCATCTTGATATTGATTTACGCGAAGTAATTTATCCGGACGGGCCGGTGACAGAAGAAGCATCGCAAAAACTGACACAAACGATGTACACCCAGCCGGTGCTGTTCACTATAGAATACGCCCTGGCCAAACTATGGATTTCCTGGGGGATAAAGCCGGCGGCGATGGTGGGGCACAGCATCGGCGAATACACGGCGGCCTGCCTGGCCGGGGTGTTTTCCCTTGAAGACGCCCTGAAGGTGGTTGCCGCCAGGGGCCGTCTCATGCAGGAAATGCCCGGTGGCTCGATGCTGGCGGTCTTTCTCGCCGAGAATGAGCTACAGTTATTATTAGATGAAAAATTAGCAGTGGCGGTTATCAACCTGCCGTCACTATGCGTTGTTTCCGGTGAAAAGGAAGCCATCGCCGACCTGGAGAAGCAGCTCTCGGATAAGAAGGTGCTCTGCCGAAACGTACGCACTTCCCACGCCTTTCATTCCAGAATGATGGACCCGGTTATAAACGAATTCACTGAAGTGGTAAAACAGGCCAGTCTGTATACCCCGCAAATTCCGTTCGTCTCCAATACAACCGGTACGTGGATTACGCCGGATGAAGCGACGAATCCGGAATACTGGGCGAGGCACCTGCGTCAAACGGTGCGTTATTCCGATTGTTCTGCAGAATTACTTAAAGAAACGAACAGGATTTTCCTAGAAGTGGGACCGGGCAATACATTCAGCTCACTAATCAAGCAGCACCCGGCCATTCAAAAAGAACACATTGTGCTGGCATCGACCCGCCACCCCAAAGAAGAGACACCAGATGACGCATATATTATGAGTACGGTAGGGCAGCTCTGGCTGGCGAATGTCCCGTTGGACTGGGCCGAATTTTATAAAGGTGAAAAACGTTACCGCCTGCCGTTGCCGACCTATCCTTTTGAACGCCAGCGTTTCTGGATTGAAAACAATCCACAGAAGCCGGCTACCGCTTCTGTGGAGGTTACCTCATCAATGGAACCGGACGAAGTGACCCGGCCCGCTGAAAAACCGGAGGAAAGCGCCGGTGTTATCCAGGATAAAGACATCGAACAGACCCTGGCGGACATCTGGAAGGATATACTCGGCGTCAAGCAGGTAAATAACACCGATAATTTCTTCGACCTTGGCGGGACCTCCCTCATGGCAGTAAACCTCTTCTCGGAAATCGAGAGCATATACGGTAAAAGGTTCCCCCTGGCCACCCTGATGAAAGCGCCGAGTATCAAGCAGCTAGCCGAACTGATTCAGGAAGATAAACCGGTAGTGGAATGGACTTCACTGGTGGAGATAAAAAAGGGTAATACCAGACCGCCTCTATTTCTGGTACACGCTGGCGGCGGTAATGTCCTGATATATCATAGTCTGGCGCGTTATCTGGATACGGGGCAATCCGTATATGGACTGCAATCACGGGGGATGGACCCGAACCTCCCTTTCCACACGCGGATAGAAGATATGGCGGCTCAATATATCCGGGATATACAGACCGTCCAGCCCGCAGGCCCGTATTTTCTAGGGGGATTTTGCATGGGCGGTACGGTAGCGCTGGAAATGGCCCAGCAGCTGCGTACCCAGGGGCAGGAAGTAGCCCTCCTGGTTTTCATGGAAACGTATAACTGGAGCAGTACACCGACCAAGTCGTTCCTTGATAACGTATACTATTATATTCAGAAGATTCAGTTTAACTGGGGCAGACTGCTTTCCCCGGAAAAAGGCTTTGTGAAACGGCGTATAGCCCTTATCAGAGAAAGAATAGCACTGATGGTAGAGACGATTAATTCGCGCCACGGGTTTAAATATCGGCGGTATAACGGGTACCATTCACTGCTTTTCACGCTGGAGAAAACCAACGACGGGGCAGCTGTGGAATATAAACCGCATGTATATCCGGGGAGAATCGTGCATTTTATACCAGACAAGGAGTATAAGTCGCATACTCTTCCGGAACTTAACTGGAAAGGCCTGGTCGAACGAGAAATCGAACTCCACAAATTACCGGTTTACCCTAGGCAGATGCTTACCGAGCCGTTCGTTCAACTTTTAGCTGAAAAACTGGCGGTTTACCTTAATAAAGCTCTGGAACAAGAGGGCAAAATGTAAATGCCGAAGGTCTTACGCCGGTCGTTAAAAACCTCACCCGAAAGCAGGGCAGGTTTTAATCGACCGCCTAAGACGGGGCTATTGATATGTGTTATTTGTCATGAAGACTGATATTATTGACCCTACCGTAGATGCACGATGGGACGAGTTCATCGCCGGTCAGCAGTACGTGACCGTCTTTCATACATCTGCCTGGGCCAAGGCGATTGTGGAAGCCTATCACTACAAACCGAGGTACTTTGTTCTTGAAAACGAAACGGGAAAATTTGAGGCCGGAATGCCCTGCTTTTTAATCCAGAGCAAGCTAACGGGGAACCGGCTGGTGTGTCTCCCTTTCTCGGACTATTGCTACCCGCTATCGAAAGACATGACAGACGCAGCCGGACTTCTTGATCAGGTAAAAAAGGAGATGGAATTCCGGAGGGCTTCCTATCTGGAGATACGGGGTTGGGCGCCGAAAACCCCTTCGGACGAACTCGGCGTAGTCCCGTTCCACTATTATTTATCATACGTCATCGACCTGGAGCCTGATATCGAAAAATTGAAAAGCAAATTTCACAACAACGTGAAAAGGTGTATACGCCAGGCTGAAAAAGAGGATATGACCTTTCGCCTGGTACAGAGTGAAAATGACTTGAAGGTTTTATATCGTTTTATCTTTGTTATGATTTAAATTCTCTGTTTTTTATCTCTTATGTATTCTTTTTTTTT
>CAYVPT010000015.1:0-17732 GCA_964453865.1 uncultured Dehalococcoidaceae bacterium | reverse complement strand
CCGAACTGATAAAGCTGCTGGGTCGGCTTAAGTACCGGACAAGCTACGGACAGAACGCCCTGGAACACAGCGTCGAAGTGGCTTACCTGGCGGGAATGATTGCCGCCGAAATCGGTGCTAATGTTACCACTGCTAAGAAGGTGGGGCTGTTGCATGATATCGGCAAATCGGTTGACCGCGAGGTGGAAGGCACCCACGCCGCCATCGGCGCTGACCTCGTCAAGCAGTGGGAAAAATCGCCCGAGGTTTTCGCCGGTGTCGCCGAGCACCATCTTGAGACCAGCGATACCACCATCTGGGGCTACATCGCCTCGGCGGCGGATGCCATCAGCAGCGCCCGACCCGGCGCCAGGCGGGAGTCGCTGGACAGCTACCTGAAGCGGCTTAAGGCGCTGGAAGACATCGCCGACAGCTTCAATGGCGTCGAGAAGTCATTCGCCATCCAGGCCGGACGCGAAGTGCGTATCCTGGTCAAGCCGGAGGCTATCGATGACCTGGGCGCCATGCGGCTGGCCCGTGACATTGTGAAAAAGGTGGAGGAAACCCTGGAATATCCGGGTCAGATAAAGGTGACTGTTATCAGGGAGACCCGGGCTGTTGACTACGCCAAGTAATAAATGGACATTCTGAAGAAGCGAAGCGACTGAAGAATCTCGGGGCGGAGCGGTGGGAAATAACGTTCCCCACCAAGATCCTTCGCTTCGCTCAGGATGACATATGAACATATAAGGAACGATGAAAATATTAGTGATAGGTGATATCGTTGGCCGGCCGGGAAGGCAGGCTATCAATACATTCGTACCTGAACTGCGCAAGGAATACGGTATAGACCTGGTCATTGCCAACGGTGAAAACACGGCCGGGGGTTTTGGCCTTACCCTCAATACGGCGCAGGAGCTGCTGGACGGCGGCATCGACGTGCTTACCTCGGGTAATCATATCTGGGCGCAGAAGGAGATTATTCCCTATCTGGATGGTGATATGCCTATCCTGCGTCCGTTAAACTACCCCACCGGGGTGCCGGGTCGGGGCTGGCTGCTCGCCAAGAAAGCTATGGTCGTCAACCTGATGGGACGGACCTTTATGAACAGCTACGATTGCCCTTTCAGGGGCATGGACGCGCTGCTGGCGGAACTCGAGCAGAAACCGAAGGTTATCATCGTGGACTTTCATGCCGAGGCGACCTCGGAGAAGGTTGCCATGGGGCGTTACCTGGACGGGCGGGTCAGCGCTGTGCTGGGTACCCATACGCATGTCGGCACCATCGACACCCGCATATTGCCGGGAGGTACCGCTTACGTCACCGATATCGGTATGACCGGGCCGGATGATTCGGTTATCGGCGACGATGCCGAGGCGGTCCTCCAGCGTTTTCTCACCATGATGCCCCATCGTCTTACGGTGGGCAGGGGGAAACCGGTGCTCAACGCCATCATGTTAGAAGTGGACGAAAGCAGCGGCAGGGCAACGAGTATCGAGCGCTTTACGCGGGAGATGGGAAAGTCGTGAGTCGGATAGACCTGCACGTCCATTCGAATGTTTCCGACGGTAAATACACCCCGGAAGAAATCGTCACGAAAGCCGCGGAACTCGGTCTGGCGTATCTTGCCCTGACCGACCACGACTCCGTAGACGGTATTATCCCGGCCATGGAAGCCGCCAGAGCTTTCCCGAAACTCAGGTTTATCCCCGGCGTGGAAATCAGCACCGATGTCCCCGATGGCGAAGTACATGTCCTGGGCTATTTTATCGATTATACTGATAAAGAACTGGGAGAAGCCCTGAAAAGATTCCGCAACTCGCGCCAGGGGAGGGCTCAGGGAATGGTTGCCAAACTGCGACGGCTTGGTATCGATATAGACGAGGAGCGGGTACAGGAGCTTGCCGGCGACGGCACCATCGGGCGACCGCATATCGCCCGGGCGATGCTGGAGAAGGGTTACATTGAAACTTTTACCGAGGCATTCGATAAGTACATCGGGCGTGACGGCCCGGCTTATGTCGAACGTGAGAAAATGATGCCCGAGGAAGCCGTAGCCCTGATAATACGTTCCCATGGTCTGCCCGTCATGGCACACCCTTTCACGGTAACGGAGCCGGAGGCAATGGTAGCCAGTCTTAAAGCGGCTGGTCTGGCGGGCATCGAAGCCTATTATAAAGACAATACCGATGAGCAAACCGCCGCGCTGGTCGAGATGGCTGATAAATACGGACTCATTGTCACCGGCGGCAGCGACTATCACGGCATTGATGAAAGCCATGAGGTAGCACTCGGCGGCGTGGAAGTGCCCCTGGAAGTGGTGGAGCGGCTTATCGCTCTGGCCGGTAAAAAAACATAAACCAGGGGGAGTATTGTACAAGAGGGGGTGGCGCCCCCTCTTTAAAGTCCCTCCCCCTCTCCTTGAAAGGAGAGGGGGACACAGGGGGTGAGGTCCAATAAAGAATATGGTTTGAATATTTAGTAGAAAGTTACCCAACAATCTAGCGAAATGTAAAAGCTAATTAATGGGGAAATCTCTAGCGGTCTGCAAATTTCCAGTACATTGTTATATATAATCCTCTTGAGTAAACATAGAGTTTGGAGACAAACATGAGCGAAGAATCTGCCAAAGGTAAACGCCCCTCATGGGATGATTATTTTCTAGAGTTAGCAGATGCCGCATCCAGAAGAGCTACCTGTAATCGTGGAAAGAGTGGTTGCGTAATCGTTCGTGATAAGCAAGTTCTAGCTACGGGGTACGTTGGCTCTCCTGCCGGATTGCCACATTGCGATGATGTCGGACACCTTATAAAAAAGGTGATTCAAAAAGATGGACAGATTACAGAACATTGTCTGCGCACAGTTCACTCAGAACAAAATGCCATCTGTCAAGCCGCTAAAAGGGGGATATCCATCTTGGGTGCTACAGTATATACGAGAATGACTCCGTGTAGAACATGTACGATGCTACTAATAAATTGCGGCATTGTGAGGGTAGTCTGCGAGCGGAAGTACCAGAAATCAGAGGAATCAGAGAAGCTGTTTACTGAGGCTAGGATAAAGATAGAATATAAATTTGACGAAATTCAGCAGTACGATCTCGAAAGCGATTGATCTTGTCCTTCTAGGTAATAATGTCCAGAATGTTGAGTCATTAAACAAACTAGTATATTGTCACTAAAGGAGCCTGCCAAATGAGTTCATTTATCACCTGGATTATCTTGTTGATATGCGCTTATCTCCTCGGCTCGGTACCGTTATCCTATCTGGTAGCCAGGTCAAGAGGCATCGACCTCAGGAAACATGGCACCCAGCAGGTCGGGGGCGGCAATCTCTGGCGAACGACTTCACGGAAACTCGGTCTGACGGTAGGCGTCTTTGATTTTTTCAAGGGTATGCTGATGGTATTGATAGCCTTACGCCTGGGGCTGGATGCCGGAGAGCAGCTTACCGTAGGACTGGCGGCGGTGGTGGGCCATAACTGGCCAGTCTTCCTGCGTTTCCACGGCGGCCGGGGTATTGCGACGAGTCTGGGAATAATCATCATTCTACCGTTGATTAACGATGACATGACACCATGGGCAACCATAGCCTTCTTTGTTGCCGCGATTATCGTCATTATCTTCACCCACCGCACCCCGGTTCCCATCCTCGTCGGTATGATAATGCTGCCGGTTTTCAGCGCAATTTTCCAGGAGTCGATATCGGTGACCATGGGATTTCTGGCGATGACTCTGATAGTCGTCATCAAACGACTCACCGCCCAGCCGGCGATAGAGTCCAGGCAAATCGGCACGGGGCGGCTGATATGGAACCGGCTGCTTTACGACCGCGATATCGGCGATAGAAAAGCCTGGGTACACCGCAAGCACGTCGCCGAGAAAGAACGACAAAGTAGCGGAGACTGATGCGATGAAATGCGCCACGCATCCGGACGTTGAGACGAACCTGCGGTGCGGCAAATGCGGCAAACCGATATGCCCCAGATGTATGGTACAGACGCCGGTGGGCGCCAGGTGCCAGGATTGCGCTAAACTCTACCGTCTGCCGACCTACCGCCTGTCCTCCGCATATTACCTCCGGGCTGCCGGCGCGGCGCTGGGAACGGCAATCATTATCGGGGTGGTGTGGGGGATAATCGAGAGTTATTTACCCTTCCGGTTCTTCACTTTAATAATCGGCGCCGGCGTCGGCTGGGCTGTCGGCGAGTTGGTCAGCCGGGCCGTCAACCGCAAGCGGGGAGTCTGGCTGGCGGTAATCGGCAGCCTGGGTGTGGTGGTTGCCTACGGTATAACCTTCGCCGTGGAGTTGTTCCGTTCCGGCTATATTTATTTCAGCGGTTTTAACATCCTTTTCACGCTGGGCGCTATCGCCATAGGTATCTATATAGCGGTAATACGCCTGCGCTGAGAGAATAGTATCAAATTAGGTCACTCTACTATCTGTAGGCCGATAACTTCAGATTTTTCAATCAGTTTAAGCATAGCAGGGGGAAAGAGTTCGCCCGGCGCCGGGGTACCGTACGTTTCGTTCAAACGTGCCAGATGTTTCTCTAGCGCAGCCTGGTCGCGCCAGCGCTCGTAAATAACATACTCACCTGGATTATCCACACGCTGGTGAAAGTTGTAGTAAATGCATCCTTCATCTTGGCTGTTGGTTGACCTGTTTAAACCGGCAGCCAGTTCACGCATCTTGTCTACTTTTTCTTTCTTGGCGGTTAATGGTACCAACATGACAATTTCTTCAGTAGCCATAATATCATCCTCCGTAAAAATTTGAGGTCAGCTATGATTTACTTCTTCTCATCCTCTTCCGGGTACAGCCCCCACCGCTTGAAGAGCATCTGGTAGAACGGGGGCTGGGGGAAATCATGGAGCATGTACATCCCGGTTCGCTCTTCGCCCCACTCGTTCTCTAAAGAAAAATGGATGCCCTTCATGAGTTCCTCCATCCTGGCGGCGGGTACGGAAAGGACAATCTCGTCCTCGGCGGCCAGCGCCCGCATGTAGTCGCCGGGGTCGGGCAAAGTGACCATGTACCGGCCGCTTTCCATCACGGGGACGACCTGGTAGCCGCAGGCGGGCGGGAAGAGATAACAATCCACCGCTTCCTTGATATTCCCGAAGCTAAGCGTATTGAGCATGTTCCGCAACTGGGTCGTATTGGAGTAGATGATAATGACATCCGGTTCGAAGTTGGCTGTCTTTAAGGGGGCGCTGACGATGCCGATGTACTTATTCCGGGGGAAGGTGGGAAAGGTGACAAAAGCCTGAATCTCGGGGTCTTCAGGCTTGTCCTCCAGTCCGTAGGCGATGATGGGGGCGAAACACCAGTTATCCTCTTCGAGCATGGCGACGGTCTCTTTCTGGCGGCGGGACAGGGCGAAAGCCTGGCACTGGGCGATATGCTGCTGACGGTCCCGCCACGGCCTGACGGCTCCCTCCGGGATATCCGCTTCCTTTTCCAGCATTTTCACGGCGAGGGGAGAGGTGCGCAGGTGTATTATCCTCTCCAGTTCTTCGCCGTACTTATTGAGCTCGCTGAGAGTTGTCATGTTTAAATACCTCCGTTATCCATTTGATTATTTGTGCCGCCACAATTATGAATAATACAGCGCCATTTTGCAAGGGTACTGTTTGCATCTGGTTGTTTTTTATACTCATCCCCTTTGTCCTCTTTTCCTGGTGAAATAACCTTAATCCATCCCCCTAGCCCCCTTCCTTTGATAAAGGAAGGGGGAATATTTACAAATGGAATCCTGCTTATCGGTGATTTGTTTTACAGAGGCCAGTGTTGTGTCTGGTTATAAGTAACGGCCGCCTCCTTTTTCCCCCACCGGGGATTAAGGGGTGGGGTAAAGGCAATGGGTTAAGCCGAGGATGGTGCGATGGTGGCCCGGGTGGGGATAGATATATACGAGGGGGGTGGGGGATAAAGGGGTGAGGTTATCACTGGCTGCTAAATGTAAATAGTACCTTTGCACAAATCGGTTGCCACCCCTTATAATTAAGCATAAGCTGTATAAATATCTCAGTATAAACTCCAAAATGGAGGTTCGTTATGGAAAAGGTGGCTGTTATCGGCGTGGGATCGACGAAGTACAGCGGCCCCCAGGAAAAGACGGAGGTAGAGCTCTTCGCCGAAGCCGCTATGGAAGCTATTGAGGAATCGAACCTGAAACCCGCGGATATTAAAGCCCTGTACATGGGGAATGCGCTGGGTGACTTTGACGAGGGACAGGGGATGCTGCAGGCTTACGCCGCCGATAATATCGGCTGCCGGTACATACCCGCCAACAGGTACGAAGGCGCCTGTGCTTCGGCCAGTATGGCTATCCGGGATGCCTTTATCTGGGTGGCGTCCGGCTTTTACGATGTCGTCCTGGTCGGCGGCGCCGAGAGGGCGGCCACCATGGGCACCGGGCTGGCGACGCGCACTTTCGCCATGTTCTCCGACGCCCGCTACGAGTATCCCGCCGGCGTCACCTTCCCGGCCGTTTTCGCCATGCTGACCCATCTCTACGCGGATACGTATAAAATACCCCTGCCGAAGCTCCGGGAACAGATGGCAAAGGTCTCGATACAGTCTTACAATCATGGCAGTGTCAATCCCAAGGCGCAGTTCTTCGGTAAGAATGCCAACATGTCTGTCGATAAAGTGCTCGGCAGCTTCGTAGTGGCAACACCACTCACCCTGCATGATTGCTGTCCTTTCTCGGACGGTGCCTCGGCGGTAGTACTCGCCTCGGAAGCCATGGCGAAAAAGCTGACCGACAAGCCGGTTTACGTCACCGGGGTAGGACAGTCTTCCTGCGGACCGCTTATCACCCAGGGTGATTACCTGCCGAGGCTGCGGGCGCGGGAAATATCTTCGCGGCAGGCTTATATCATGGCCGGGCTGACCCCGCAGGACATCGACCTGTGTGAGCTTCACGACTGCTTCAGTATCGCCAGCCTGATTGCCGCCGAGAGCCTCGGCTTCTTTGAGTTCGGTACCGCGGGTGAAGCCTGGGAAAAGGGAGAAGCGGATATCGGCGGCAAGGTAGCTATTAACCCCTCCGGCGGGCTGAAAGCCAAGGGGCATCCTATCGGCGCGACGGGGGCGGGACAGGTCCATGAGATAGTCAAGCAGCTGCGCGGGGAGGTCGAGCCGGAGCGGCAGGTGGTAGGCGCTAAAACGGGTATGACGGACACCCTCGGGGGTGACGGCGGCACGCTGGTAGATATAATTCTGCAGCGGGGCTGGTAGTTGCACATGATTAAAATAACTTATACCATCATTCCCGCGAAGGCGGGAATCCAGTATCCCCACTCTGTCATTCTGAGCGAAGCGAAGAATCTCGTTGAGGAGTGGTGGTCTGGATTCTCGGGTCAAGCCCGAGAATGACATTAACAAAAAATCCCCTGGCAGGCACTATATGATGCCGTATTATGGAGGCCGTTTGTGGAAATGAAGCTTATTTTCAAAGATTACAGCGAGGCCCTCAAGCAGGACAGGCTGCTGGGTTTGAAATGCCGTGGCTGCCACGCTATCACGGTGCCCCCCGCTATGGTCTGCCAGCAGTGCTCCGGTACGGACCTGGAAGTTGCCGAAATGAAGGGCAGCGGTAAAATAAGAACCTTTACTACCGTCTTCGTGGCGGCGGAGGGGCGGGAGGATGAGATTCCCTATATCATCGTCATGGTGGAGCTCGATGAAGGACCCTGGATTATGGGCAACCTGGACGGCATCGACCCCAAAGAGGCTACCATGGAGCTTATCGGTAAAAAGGTAAAAATGGGACATAAAGTCTTCCCCGGCGACAAGTATTCGGCGGGTGAAGGCGCCCGACCCCTTTTCAGTCTGGTGCCGGAATAATGACGGAACAATATTCGCGGCATATCGTATTCGAGAACGTTTCCAATTTCCGTGATATCGGTGGCTACCGGGCACGGGACGGCTATACTGTTGCCTGGCGGCGTGTCTTCCGCAGCGGCGAGTTCAACAACGTAGCCGGGAGTGATTTAGCCCGGCTTACCAAGGAAATGGGCATTACCTCGATCATTGACCTCAGGAGTAGTATGGAAGTCGAACGGATGGGAATCGGTCTGTTCGCCGGGTCCGGCATCTGGTATTACAACGTATCATTTATCGCCGGCGGTAACCGGAAAGAAGACGAACGACTCTTTAAAGCGCTGTCCAACATGGGAGAGTTTTATCTGCACCTCGTCAGGCATGATGAATTCGGCGGACGGATAGTGCAGGCGCTGGAAATCATCGCTGAACCGGCTAATCACCCGCTCGTGTTTCACTGCGCCATAGGCAAAGACCGTACCGGCATTTTGGCCGCCGTGCTTCTGAGTGTCTTGGGTGTAAAAGATGAAATCATTATTGAAGATTATTCGTTATCGGGACCCTACATGGAACAGCTTCTTAAACGGATAAACAGCAATCCTGAAACGGCAAAGAACATCAAACCGCTGCCGGACTATTTCTGGAAAGCCTCTCCGGAATCCATGTCCCTGTTCCTGACGACACTGCGGAATGAATATGGTTCCATCGAAGATTATCTGAAAGCACAGGATATGGAACCGTCGTTGATAGATAGGCTGAAAGTAGCGCTGCTTGCCTAGAGAATAGCCCTTTTTTTGTTTTTACCCCCCCGTCCTCCGTGTGTTATCTATTCCCACCCTGCCGCCCTCGCTACATCAGCAGCTTATACCGATGAGAAATCCCTATCACTCTCACTTTACGAAAAGGAGACCATCCATTATCCCCCATTTATAAAGGGAATTAGTGATGATTTTCAAGAAACAGGGGAGTAGCTTGCGAAGAGGGGCGAGATAGCCCCTCTTTCTTTATCTTCCCCCTCTCCTTGAAAGGAGAGGGGGATTAAGGGGGTGAGAATATTAGCATACTCTCTCATATTGCATCCAGCTACGTATCGAGGTAAAATGACGTAAATGAAAAAAGTGAACGTAGAACTCGGCGGCAACAGCTATGAGGTACGTGTCGGGGATAGCCTGCTGGAACGGGTGGGACTCTGGCTGAGGGAAAAAGAATATTCGGACAAAGCCGTAATCATCACGGATACTACCGTGGGAAACCTTTACGCCGATGTCCTCGGCCGCAGTCTGCAGAACGCCGACTTCAAGGTCACGCTCCTGGAAGTACCGGCGGGGGAGGAACAGAAATCCCTGGAAACCGCCACCGGACTTTACGATAAGCTGACGGATGCCTACGCAGAGAGAACGACTCCGGTACTGGCGCTGGGCGGTGGGGTAATCGGTGACCTGGCCGGGTTCGTGGCGGCTACGTACCTGCGGGGACTGCCGCTGATACAGGTGCCGACGACGTTACTGGCGATGGTGGATAGCAGCATCGGGGGTAAGACGGCCGTCGACCGCGGCAGGCTAAAAAACATCATCGGTATGTTCTACCAGCCGAGACTGGTCATCGCTGATATCGGTACTTTAAGCACTCTCCCGGAAAACGAGTTGCCTAACGGGCTGGCCGAGGTAATCAAGAGCGCCGCTATCAGGAATGAGAACCTCTTTAAATTCCTGGAGATTAATATAGATAAAGCCAGAGAGCTTTACCCGGAAGTGGTGGAAAATATGGTATTGGAGACGGCCAGGATAAAGGCGGAAATCGTCGAAAAGGATGAGAAAGAAGAAGGTCTGCGGGGTATCCTGAACTACGGTCATACCGTTGGCCACGCCATCGAAGCCGTCTCCGGATTTCGATTCAAACATGGCCAGTCGGTGGCTATCGGCATGATGGCGGCGGCTAAAATTTCCAGCCTGATGGGGACACTTGAAGAAAGTGAAGTCGCCCGGCTGGAAGCTCTGATAAAGCAGGCCGGACTGCCCACGGAAATGCCGGGAATCGATAAAGAAGCGGTTATGCAGGCTATGCAGCACGATAAAAAGGTACGTAACGATAAAATCAGGTTCGTCCTGTTGAAATCGATAGGCGAGGCCTTCATCAGCGATGAGGTCGACCCGGCTCAGGTGAGGGAGGTGCTGGTTGGCTGGAGCTAGACCGAGGCTGTGCGCCGCCATCGTTAATAATGACCTCGAAGCTGTAAAAAGGGTCGAACCACTGGTCGACCTTTTTGAAGTGCGTATCGACCTTATCGGCGGGGGCTGGCGGGAGGTAGCCGGGCATTTAAAAAAGCCCTGGATAGCCTGCAACCGGACGGCCGGGGAGGGGGGGGGATGGCGTGGAAGCGAGCCGGATAGAATAAAAGAGCTTCATAACGCCCTCAAACCGGGTGCCGGTATCATCGATATTGAACTGAGTACACCGGGAGTGGAGAAAGTCATCAAGGATATTAAAGGACGTGCCGAGTGTTTAGTTTCCTACCATAATCTTAATGAAACACCTCCTGTAGATGAGATGAGAGACATTATCCAGCGTCAAATCAGTGCCGGCGCCGATATCTGCAAGATAGTGACCACCGCCCGCAACTTCGCGGATAATATAGCGGTATTACAACTTACTAAAGACTTTCCGCAAACGAAAGTAATTGCCTTCGCTACGGGGGCGGTGGGGCAGATATCCAGAGTGCTTTGCCCGCTGGTCGGCGGGTATCTTACATATGCGTCAATCGAAGCCGGCCGGGAGTCGGCGGAGGGCCAGATAACGGTGGGGGAAATGCGGGAGATATATCGGTTAATTAAAGGGTAGAATTATGCTGAAAGAAAATCAGGACGCCTTCGGGCGTGCCATGTACGATTATTTCTCGAGCGGCATGAGAAATCTACATATAAATGAAGTTATTGAGAGAGACGATGGCTATATCGAGACTTCCGGCGGACCGGCCGCGTATTTTACGGAGTATCGCCGATGGCCGCCAGAAGAGAGAAAAGCTTTAAGGTACGCCCGGGGCAGGGTACTGGATATCGGCTGCGGCGCCGGCCGGCATTCCCTCCATCTACAGGGGAAAGGTCTGGAGGTGACAGGCATAGATAACTCGCCTTTAGCCATCGAAGTTTGTAAACAAAGAGGACTTCAACATGCCGAGGTGATGTCAATCAGCCAGATAAGCTCCAGACTGGGCGTCTTTGATACGGTTCTCATGCTGGGCAATAATTTCGGGCTTTTCGGCAGTTATCAGGGTGCTAAACGTTTGCTGAAAAAGCTCAACAGGATAACTACTGAAAACGGGAGAATCATCACCACGAGTAACGATGTATACAAGACCGATATTCCCGCGCATCTCAAATATCATGAGATGAACCGGAAAAGGGGCAGGATGGCCGGTCAGATAAGATTCCGGGCAAGATACCATCAGTATGCCACGCCGTGGCTCGATTATCTGATGGTCTCCCCGGAGGAAATGGAAGATATCCTGGACGGTACCGGTTGGTGGCTCAGCAGGTTTATCGACTCTACCGGCGCCTATTATACGGCTGTTATCGAAAAGACTTGAATACGGAAAAACTGATATGAATATATCCGGCAAAACTAAAATTTGTGCTTTAATCGGCGACCCCATCGAGCATACGATGTCGCCGGTGATGCACAACACCGCCTATAAAAAGCTGGGGCTGGACTATGTTTACATCCCGTTCAGGGTAAAGCCGGAGGGACTGCCCCTGGCCGTGGCCGGACTGAGAGCTCTGAATGTCAGGGGTTTTAACGTTACTATACCCCATAAGGTTTCTATTCTCCCTTTGCTGGACGGCCTGGACCCCCTGGCGGAGAAAATCGGGGCAGTCAATACCGTGGTGAACGAAGACGGTGAACTGCGGGGTTATAATACCGATGCCACCGGTTTTTTACAGGCTTTGCTGGGGCGGAAGGTTGAACCCGGGGATAAAAACGTCGTCATCCTGGGGGCGGGAGGCGCTTCCCGGGCTATTAGCTATATCCTCGCCGGGAGGGGCGCCCATCTGACCATCCTCAACCGGAAGCTGGAACTTGACTGGGCGGAGGAAATAGCGGAGTTTATCCGCGAAGACCTCGGCCGGGAAGTGAGAGTCTTGGAGCTTATTCCACGGCTGCTGGGAAAGGCGCTGGAAGGGGCTGATATACTGGTCAATGCCACCAGTGTGGGCATGAGCCCCGCCAGCGGTAAAAGCCCGGCCCCGGCGAAGTTGCTGCACCGTCGGCTGGTAGTCTTCGATATCGTTTACAATCCCATGATGACCAGGCTGCTCAAGGAAGCGCAGGCCGCCGGCGCCCGGATAATCGGTGGTATTGATATGCTCGCCTGGCAGGGGGCGCTGGCTTTCGAGAAATGGACCGGGCAGACCGCCCCGTTGAACCTTATGCGGAGAGAAGCCGTAAAAATGCTGGAGAGCCATGAAAGCTAGCATCGCCCTAATTGGTTTTATGGGGACGGGGAAAACGGTAGTGGGCAGGTTACTGGCGGAAAAGCTGGGCAAAGGGTTCATTGAGCTGGATGAGATGGTAGTAAAGAAAGCCGGGCAGCCCATCCCGGAAATATTCCGTCAAAAGGGTGAGGCGGGCTTTCGTGGGCTTGAAATCGAGGTTACCCGCGAAATTGCTGGTAAAAGAAATGCTGTCATCGCTTGCGGCGGCGGCATCGTTCTTAATACAATAAACATTGACCGGCTGCGGAAGGAGTGCGTTATCGTCTGCCTGACGGCTTCACCGGCGATTATTTTAAAGCGGACATCGGACGATAGAGACGGGAGACCGCTGCTGGCCGTAGCCGACCGTATGCGGCAAATCAGGGAGCTATTAAAATATCGTAAACCCTATTACGAAAGGGCGGCCGATATTATGATGAATACCTCCAGGCTGAAAACCGACGCTGTAGTAGAGCGAATAATCGAGAAATTGAGAGAGAATGCAAGTTACCGTTTATAAAAGCGAGGCGAATGGAAAAGTAAACGTTCCTTCTTCCAAGAGCCTGACCATCCGGGCGCTGATGTGCGCCGCCCTGAGTAAAGGCGTCAGCGAAATCGTACACCCGCTGGAAAGCGAGGATACCAGCGCCGCTATCGAAGTGCTGGGGCAAATCGGGATTAGCGTGAAAAAAGAAGAGGATGTCTGGCGGGTTACCGGGGGGACTCTCCGGGTGCCGCGGCAGGACCTTTTCTGCGGCGAATCAGCCACCACACTGAGATTTATGATAGCTATCTGTTCACTGATTCCCGGCAAGCACCGGCTGGTCGGCGGTCCCTCCCTCTCCAAAAGGCCGGTGAAATCGCTGGTGGAGTCATTGAAGCAACTCGGTATCAAAGGTTCAATAGAAGGGAAGACAACGCCGCCGGTGACTATAGAGGGCGGTACCCTCGAGGGAGAGTCCACGGAGCTGCCCGGGCATATCAGTTCGCAGTTTATCTCGGCCCTGCTCCTGATTGCCCCCTTTACCCCCAAGGGAATGAGCATCAGACTGACCACGCCCATGACATCGAGGCCCTATGTGCTGATGACACTATGGTGCCTCAAGCAGTTCGGTATCAATGCCCAGACCTCGTTCGATAAGTTCGTCGTCCGCCGGCAGCGGTATCAACCAACCCGTCTGGAAATCGAGGGCGATTGGTCATCGGCTTCATATTTACTGGCACTGGGGGCGGTATCCGAAGGTATCGAGGTGGCCAATCTGGGCACGGTTAGTCTCCAGGGCGACCGCGTCATACTGGACTTCCTGCGCAGCATGGGGGCTGTTGTCAGGATGAACGGTGACTCCATTACGGTGAGTCGGGGCGACCTCAAGGCGATAAACGCCGACCTCTCCGACTGCATTGACCTTTTGCCGACCATGGCGGTGCTGGCGGCATTGGCCGACGGCAAGAGTGAATTTACCGGCATCGAACGCGCCCGCATCAAGGAGTCGAACCGGGTGACGGCGGTGAAGGAAAACCTGCAGAAAGCCGGTATCAGCATCAGCGAGAGTCGCGACCGCATGATTATTACCGGTCTGAAGACGCCGGAGCCGGTCGAGGAAGGCAAGATGGAAGGAGAAGACGAAGAAAAAGCCGGGGACGAGCCCAAGGAGGAGCCGGAACGCGAACCTGTGGTTATCGATAGCTACGGCGACCACCGGATTGCCATGGCTTTCGGCGTGCTCGGCGCGGCTATCGGTGGTATTATTATTGACGGGGCGGAGAGTGTCGCCAAGACCTTCCCGACCTTCTGGGATGTACTGAAACAGGTCGGGGTCAGGATGGAGACAAATGCAGAATAGCATCGGCAGGACTTTCACCATGACCAGCTTTGGAGAGAGCCACGGAAAGTGTATCGGCGTCGTCGTTGACGGCTGCCCGGCCGGTCTGCCCATTACTGAGGCGGATATTCAGAGAGAAGTGGACAGGCGAAGAGCGGGCAGTAGTCCGGCATCGACCGGTCGCCATGAGAAAGACAGGGTAGAAATTCTTTCCGGGATAAACGACGGTTTCACCACCAGCGCTCCCATCTGCCTGATGATAAGAAACGAGGATGTGGATGATGCCGCTTATGAAGAAATTCGCAACAAACTCCGCCCGGGCCACGCCGATTACCCCGCCCGGGTTAAGTACGGCGGCTTTAACGACTGGCGGGGCGGGGGCAGGTTCTCCGGCAGGATAACCGCCGGCTTTGTCATGGCCGGGGCTATCGCTAAAAAAATACTCGACCTGATAGGCGTGGAGATATTAGCTCATACGGTGGAAATCGGCGGTATTGCGGCCAGTCCGATGGAATACGGTGAAGTAAAGAAAAGGGTGTTAAAAGACTCGCTTTACTGCGCCGATGCGAAAGCATCTCAGGCCATGGCTGAACTGATTGCAAAGACGAAGGAGTCAGGCGATAGCCTCGGTGGCATTATCGAGGGCATTGCCCTTAACGTGCCCGTCGGCTTGGGCGAGCCGCTCTTCGATAACCTCGACGGGGATTTGTCCAAGGCTCTGTTCGCCATACCGGCGGTCAAGGGAGTTGAGTTCGGCGCCGGTTTCGCTGCCGTCCGCAGGAAAGGCTCGGAGAATAACGACCCGTTTGTTATTAAGGACGGCGAAATCGTCACCAGAACCAACAACGCCGGGGGTATTCTCGGCGGACTGAGCAACGGTATGCCTTTAGTCGTCAGGGTGGCTGTCAAGCCCGTATCGTCGATAGCGATGGAGCAGAAAACTGTAGATATTAAAAATATGAAAGAAACCACGATAACGGTCGGCGGCCGGCATGACGTTTGCATCGTCCCCCGGGCGGTGCCAGTGGTCGAAGCCATGATGGCGGTCACGCTGTGTGATTTCGCCTTGAGGTCCGGCCTGATTCCGAGGGTAATCCAATGAACCTTGACGAATTACGAAAAAAGATTGATGAAATAGACGCGCGGATAGTCGAGCTTATCGCCGAACGCCAGGAAATATCCAAAGAAATCGGCAAGGGCAAGAACAAAACGAGCCGCGTTATCGAGGACAGGGAACGTGAACTCAGGGTACTTAAAAACGTCCGCAGCCTGGCTCGCGATAAAAAGATAAGCCCCAGCGATATCGAGAATATCTACCGCCAGGTAATCAACGCCAGCAAAAAAATCCAGGGCGTCGCCGTCGCTTATCAGGGCGAACCGGGCGCCTACACCGAAGCCGCCGCCCTGAGATTCTTCGGGGAATCAACCCGCGGTCTACCCTACGATAACCTCGATGAGGTCTTTGAAGTGGTGGAATTGGGGGATGTACCCTTCGCCATGGTGCCCGTCGAGAACTCCCTGGAAGGTAGTATCACCCGCGCTTACGACCTGCTGCTTGATTCGCCCCTCATGGTCTGCGGCGAGACGGAAATGCGCATCAGCCACTGCCTGATAGCCATGGAAGGGGCCGGCTTGGATACTGTAAAAACGGTCTATTCCCACCCGCAGGCGCTGGGACAGTGCCGGAACTTCCTGAGCCACCTGAACGCCGAGATTATCCCCGCCTCGGACACGGCGGGCAGCGTGCGGATGATAAAAGAGCAGGGCCGGCAGGACTACGCCGCTATCGCCAGTGCCAGAGCCGCCGAGCTTCACGGCATGAAGATAATCGCCCGGGAGATAGAGGACAATCCTCACAATTTTACCCGCTTTTTCGTTCTTTCCAAAGAAGACTCACCGCCCACCGGAAATGATAAGACGTCTATCGTCTTTTCTCTAAAGCATAAGCCGGGGGCGCTTTACGACTGCCTGAGGGAGTTCGCCACGAGGAAGGTCAACCTGACCAAGCTGGAGAGCCGCCCCACCCGACACCAGCCCTGGGAGTATAACTTTTACATGGACTTTTCCGGCCACCGCGAGGCTAAAGAGGTGGGGGAGGCCCTGAAAGCGCTGGAAGAACACTCCGTATTCGTGAAAATCCTGGGGTCTTACCCGAGGGCGAGATAGTATGTAAAACTGTCATTCCGGCGAAAGCCGGAATCCAGTGGTGGGGAAAAGGTGTTGTTTACGAAGGGGCGGGTATCAAGTCCGTCCTTTCATTATCTGTAATGTAACCTTTTCCTCTTTATTTACCACTATATAATGTATGACTTTAAAAGCCGGGGCGTCTTTGGAAGAGAAAACGGATAGCGAACTGGTGGGGCTGGCACGCCAGGGTGATAAGAATGCCTTCGGGCTGCTAGCGGAGCGGTATCAGATGATGTCCCGGCGTTTCGCCATGCGGCTGGTCGCTAATGAGGACATCGCGCAGGAACTGGCCCAGGAAGCCATACTTCAGGCCTATCTCTCACTCGACCGCTTACGTGACCCGTCGCGTTTTAAAAGCTGGCTCTGCGGCATCGTATTGAATGTCAGCCGCAGCCATCTGCGCGACCGCAAAATCGCCTTTTTCTCTTTAGAAGCGATTATGAGCGGGCTGCAGTTTTTCCCTGCCCCTTTTTCTAGCCTGGTTTTAACACCGGAAAAAATCGCCGAGGAGCGGGAACTATACCAAATCGTGCTCAATGTGGTAAATTCACTCCCGGCCGCCGATAGGGATATCACGCTCCTGTTCTATTACGCCCAGTTGAGTGTACAGGAGATTGGGGCGCTTCTGGGTATCAAAATAGGCGCTGTTAAAGTGCGCCTTCACCGCGCCCGGCAGCGTCTGAAAGAAAGACTGCTATCGCAGCATCCGGAAATTATCCCGCAGGAAAAAAGGAGGAAGAAAATGGTAAAGGTTACTATCGCTGACGTGATTGCAGTGGAACAAAAGGAAGGGCAGGAACTGCCTGTCAGTCCTTCGCCTGGCAGTCCTTGTGTAATCGCGCTTTATGACGAAGCCGGTAGACGCCTGCTGCCGATATGGGTAGGCCCCCACGAGGGAGAGTCTATTGCGATAGGACTAAGCGATTTTTCTGCGCCGCGACCGTTGACGTACAATTTTTTCTCCAGCCTTCTTCAGGCAGTCAATGCCCGGGTGGAAGAGGTACGTATCGTGGCATTGAAAAAAGACACCTTCTATGCGGTTGTTAAAATGCGTAGCGGTAAAAAGACGAGCGAGGTTGACGCGCGCCCGAGTGATGCCATGGCACTCGCGGTCCTCAACGATAGTCCTATCTTTGTCGCCGAAGATGTACTCGAGACCGTCGGGTTAGCTATTCCCGAAACCGTCAAAAGACCGCCGACACGCCAGGGAGTGGAAAAAATCATTAAAGGGATAGAAGAATGGTGGCGTCAGTATCAAGCCCGGACGAGTCAATGGTCGAAACAATACCATGAGAGGTCTCAAGAAGATATTGCTAAAGAGCATGAGGCGTTTATAGCCTCGATTTTTAGTAAATAGACGGATTTATTCTTCGGCTTCGTAGGAGCTGACGACGAAGTCGAGGTCTTCCTGGAGGGCGTTGAGCTTCTCGTTGGGGAAAA
>CAYVPT010000014.1:0-18727 GCA_964453865.1 uncultured Dehalococcoidaceae bacterium | reverse complement strand
TATGGCGCCTATTTCACCGCTTTTTGCGATTGGCTGACAATCATATTAACCATGGGCTTCGCGAACCATGGGGCTGCCTGCTGGGCGGTCAGCAGCCTATCAAATACTGTCCTCATATATTTTATCTTATCGCCGCTGAACTCATAGGCACATATCCCGAGCATTTCGTATTTTTTACCCTGAAAGGTGCCGCTGAGCATATGCTCAAAGAAGGCCTTATCCCCCTGCACGATTATCCCGTTGCCGCTCTCGGTAACCTTCATGCCCTTCATATTCTTGGACATGGCAGTAAAGAGTTGTCTGAAAGCCTCCTTACCTTTGTAAGGGCCGTAAGGCGTATCATAGACGGCGTCATCGGTAAACAAGCTTATTGACTTCTCTGCATCCCCGTCCTCTAGAGACTTAGCAAACTCGCGCATGATGCTGGCTTTATCTTCCGGCATTTTAGTTACCTCCTTTATTGATTACCCTCATAAAAGCATACATATTATAGTCCTATTTTGATATTTGTCAACAAATCTATGTTGAAGCAACCAATATATTCTCTTCAGCTCATTTAAACGTTTTGACATTTTGACGTTATGACGTTATAATATCATCGCTACGGAGGTGTTATAATGACCACCCCAACCAAACGAACTACCGTATATTTGGACCCGGATTTGCATAAAGCCCTGCGCCTCAAATCTGTCGCTGTATCCCGATCGGTATCAGACCTTGTTAATGAGGCTGTGAGAGAATCACTGAAAAAAGAAAAGAATAAATATAACTTAATAATGGAAACAATGTCTAAATCCGGGCAGCAAGTTTCGAAGGGAAAAAAGCAGTAGAATTTTTATCCCTTAATCCCCAAGGTAAAGGGGATAAATAGATAGTTCACCTCTATCTTGATTTCACTCAGAACACTTACTATACTCAATAATAGGAATCACTCTCCGGTGGAGGTAGTTATGAAGCGTATATTATTATGGTCAGGGATACTTTTACTGCTGATTGCGGTGATGATATGTATATCCGGCTGCGATAGTTTCTCACCCGCGCCCCGTACGGCTTCAACGGGTAGTGTGGCATCCGGCCAGAATACCGGCATCTGGGTAACCGGCGAGGGTAAAGTCACCGCAGTTCCGGACGTGGCTATCCTGAACGTGGGGGTGGAAGCCCGGGCCGATACCGTGGCTCAGGCACAGGACGATGCCAACAGCGCCATGAACGCCATCAGAAGTGAGCTGGACGCGCGCGGCATCGATGAAAAAGATATCAAGACCCTGTATTTCAATATTTATCCCGTCAGGAACTATAACCCGGAGAAAGATGGTGAAGAGTTAGCCGGCTACCGGGTGACCAACATGCTGACCGTCAAGGTTAGAAAGGTCGAAGAGGCCGGCGCCATCATTGATGCCGTGGCGAAGGCCGGCGGTAACTTTATTAGAATCGATAGCATCAGCTTTACGGTGGACGACCCCGTTCCTCCTCAGAAAGAGGCCAGGGCCAAGGCGTTGGCCGACGCTAAAGAGAAAGCCAGACAGATAGCCGATGAGGCCGGCCTCAAGCTGGGCGCCCCGACCTTCATCAACGAGACCAGCAGTTATTACCCGTCTCCCGTACCGTCAGCTTACGAGACAGTGGTACCGATGATGGGAGGCGGCACCTCTATTTCCCCCGGGGAAACGACTGTCACCGTCTACGTACAGGTGGCCTACGGCATTAAGTAATAGCAACATTACCGGCTGATATTCTAACCGACATTGCACTTGTCTTATGGCAAGTGTTAGAATGACATTAGCCGGAATCTATTTCCCGGAGCTATAATCGTGTTTACCGGAATCATTCAGGAAGCAGGCAGTACTGTCTCCGTAGCGGCGGGGAAACTGACTATCGCCGCCGGTGATGTCCTCCAGGGCATACAGCCAGGCGGGAGTATCGCCGTTAACGGCGTCTGTCTTACGGTCACCGCTTTCGATAGTAAATCGTTCTCGGTGGACGTAATGCCGGAGACCCTGAGCAGGACCAATCTCGGGCAGCTCCGCAGCGGGGACAGAGTCAACCTGGAAAGGCCGCTGGCGCTGGGTGGTGAGCTGGGCGGGCACCTGGTGCAGGGACACATCGACGGCACGGGTAAAATCACGGCGATAGTCCCCGAGGGCGAAGCGCTCCTCATGAGCTTCGAGACCCTCCCCGAAATCATGCGTTATATCGTTCCCAAGGGCTTCATCGCCGTGGACGGCGCCAGTCTGACGGTAACTACAAAAGACGCCAAAATCTTTGGGGTATCCATCGTCGCTTTCACCCGCCAGCTTACTACCCTGGCGGATAAAAAAATCGGGGACACGGTTAACCTGGAAGTAGACATCATCGGTAAATACGTGGAGGCATTCAGTAAACCTCAAACCACCGATATGACCATGGAATTTTTGCAGGAGCACGGTTTCCTGATAAAATAACACCAGCGAAGAGCGAGGAATACAGAAAAATGGGACTGTCAACTATACCGGAAGCTATTGAAGATATCAAGGCGGGTAAATTCGTCATCGTCGTGGATGACGAAGACCGGGAGAACGAGGGCGATTTTATCATGGCCGCCGAAAACGTCACGGCGGAATCCATCAACTTTATGGCTAAGTACGGGCGGGGGCTTATCTGTGCGCCAATGACCGGCGAAAGGCTGGACGTCTTGCGCATACCCATGCAGGTCAGCAACAACACATCCCATTTCGGGACGGCTTTCACGATATCCGTGGAGGCAAAGTTCGGTACCACAACGGGAATATCGGCGGCTGACCGCGCTAAAACGGTACAGACGCTTGTCGACCCCAAGACCCGTCCCGAGGACATCGCCATGCCGGGGCACATGTTCCCCCTGCGCGCCCGGGACGGCGGCGTGCTGGTGCGGGCGGGGCAGACCGAGGCGACCGTCGACCTGGCCAGGATGGCCGGTCTGCAACCCGCCGGTGTCTGCTGTGAAATTATGAATGAAGACGGCACCATGGCGCGGATGCCGCAGCTTGAAGTTTTCGCTAAGAAGCACGATTTGAAAATTATCAGCGTGGCCGACCTCATTGCCTACCGTTATCGACACGAAAGACTGATTCAGCGGGTGGCCGAGGCCAGGCTGCCGACACCCTTCGGCGATTTTAAGGTGATAGCCTTCAAAAGCAGTACCGACCCCGATGAACACCTGGCGATGGTGATGGGTGACGTGGCTACCGACGAACCGGTGCTGGTACGGGTGCACAGCCAGTGCCTGACCGGGGACGTTTTCCACAGCCTGCGCTGCGACTGCGGCGAGCAGATAGAGATGGCTATGAAACGCATCGCCGCGGAAGGGCGGGGAGTGGTGCTTTACATGAGGCAGGAAGGCCGGGGCATAGGCATCCACAACAAGATAAAGGCTTACGCCCTTCAGGATAAAGGCATGGACACCGTCGAAGCCAATCTTTCGCTTGGCTTTAAAGCCGACCAGCGTGATTATGGCGTCGGCGCCCAGATACTGGCGGACCTGGGAGTGCGTAACATGCGGCTGATGACGAACAATCCCAAGAAGATGAGCGGACTGGAAAGCTTCGGGCTGAAAATAACGGAGCAGCTGCCCATTACTACCAAACCTAATCCGCATAACAAACGCTACCTGCAGACCAAGCAGAAGAAAATGGGACACCTCCTGAAAATTATCGATGATGTTGATAGTCATCAAATATAGCTAAGGAGACGACGATGAGCAAGACTTACGAGGGCAACCTGCTGGGCAAAGGATTCAAGTTCGGGGTGGTGGTATCACGTTTTAACGAGTTTTTCAGCCAGAAACTTCTGGATGGAGCCAGGGATGCCCTGCTGCGTCACGGAGTGGCCGAAACCGATATTGAAGTGGCCTGGACACCCGGCTCCTTTGAGATACCGCTGATTGCCCAGAAAATGGCTGGTACGAAGAATTACAACGCTGTCATCTGCCTGGGCGCGGTAATAAGGGGCGGGACGCCGCACTTTGATTATATTGCCGCCGAGGTTACTAAGGGCATCGCCAATGTGGGACTCAACACCGGCGTGCCGATAATCTTCGGGGTGATTACCACGGATACTCTGGAGCAGGCTATCGAGCGCTCCGGTACCAAAGACGGCAACAAGGGCTTCGATGCGGCCGTCAGCGCCATCGAGATGGCCAACCTGGTGAAGGCTATCGGGTAGGCTATATTTTTTCGGTTTCAACACACACCGGAGGCAAACGGTCAGCCCAGGGTCTGGCTTCTTCCAGTTGACCGGCCAGGCGAAACAGGGTAGCTTCATCGCCGTAGCGCCCGGCAAACTGCATGCCGATGGGAAGTTCTTTATCGTTCCAGTAAAGGGGGACGGACATAGCCGGCTGACCGGAGGTATTGAATAGCGGAGTATAGGCAGCAAAGACGAATGCCTGTTCGGCGAAAGCCGGTATGCCACCGAAGAGGTTAATCAAACCGCCGGCGTTCAGACGTCCCAGAACTTTCATTGCGAAACGCTGGGCTCCAGTAGTAATAGTTGTGCCTATCGGTACAGGCGGTGTGGAATTCGTGGGCGTTAAAATAATATCATATTTTTCAAAGAAACGTCCTATTTCGCGGCCGGCCGTCTGAACCAGATTTAAAGCCTTGGACAAGTCCGATCCGCGACACTTTTTACCCAGTAGACCGGCTACCCAGGTCTCATTCTCGAAATCCTTGTATGAAGCCTTTTTATTAAGTTCACTCTCAGCCTGCTCGATAGCCGCTCTTGTCTCACTGCATACAATTGTAACAAAAGCCTGTGAGATGGATTTGTAGTCCAGTTGAGGAAAAGCTTCTTCTACCTCATGACCGAGTTCATGGCATAATTTAACCGTTGCTTCAAGTCCCTTTATACAATCGCTGTGGACGGTATCGCTGAAGAAAGGCTCCTGCGTAAAGGCAATACGCAGTTCCCCCGGGGGAATACCTACCTCGCTTAGAAAAGAGCGGGATGGTGGTGCGGTAGAATATGGGGCTCCTGTATCGGGTCCGGCGGTAGCGTCCAGCATGGCGGCGCTGTCACGTACGGATCGGGTGATAACGTGTTCGCAGCCAAATCCTCGCCAGGCATCACCGTAATACGGTCCGAGGGGATTACGGCCACGGGTAGGCTTAAGTCCGAACACACCGCAGCAGGAAGCTGGTATACGTATAGAGCCGCCTCCGTCACTGCCGTGAGCTATGGGAACGATACGCGCTGCCACGGCAGCCGCCGAGCCGCCGCTGGAACCTCCGGTAGTACGCGTTAAGTTCCATGGATTGTACGCAGCACCATGCAACTTGGGTTCGGTAACGAATGCCATCCCGAATTCAGGTGTATTCGTTTTACCAACAACAATAAGACCGGCATCTTTGTGACGTGATACCAGTTCACTATCGAAATCTGGTACAAAGTCCCTGAAAAACCGAGAGCTATTGGTTAAGGGTTCGCCTTTATAAAAAGCCATGAGGTCTTTCAGCAGGAAGGGAACACCGGTAAACGGACCTTCGGGCAGGTCTCCATTAGCTGCCTCTCTGGCCTGTTCGTACATTTTATGAACAACGGCATTAAGCTGCGGATTTAGTTTTTCAACACGGTTTATCGCTTCTTCGATTAATTCGATGGGCTTTACCTGTTTCTTACGTACGAGTTCGGCCAGCCCGAGGCCGTCATACTTGGCATAATCATTAAAACCAGTAGCCATAATCCTGTTCTTTCCCTGTAATTGATATCGGCGGTAAATCCCGGAGATTATTCCGGAATTCTCTTTCGTGAGGAACATAATAGGGTGGAGGCGGATAGGAAATCAATAAGTAGGTCGGGACTTCATGCCAGGTCAATTCTGGTTTCCTCAATCAGTAACTTTGTAGACCGTGTCTCCCGCCCTGACCCTGTCCGGGACCTTGATGCCGACGGAATCGCCCTTTTTTGCCTCGGTAACATTGGCGTTATCAATCTGCATTGAGGCGATTTCCATTTCTATGTCAGTGGTGTGTCCCTTGATGTGAATCTTGTCCCCCACTTTCAGCGTCCCGGTCATATCGATTCCGGCGACTACCGGTCGGGCAAAGAAGTCCATTACCTTACCCACTTCTTTCTCAGCCATTTTTCCTCCTTGGCGATTGATGCCGCGGTAAAACTACTCTTTGTATTCAGGATTATACCCCTCGGTTTTGCATAAATCAAATGAGAACAGAATCCCCTGAAAGTAAGAGTTGACAAGAAAATGCTCTCATGTTACTACATCGACTGGTGATATATCGAGCAACGATATATTATTGATATCAGGAAGGTTGTTCGAGTGGCACGTGATGATATAGAAAAATACCTGCCGCTAACGGAGTCCACATACTACGTTATGCTGAGTCTCACCGGGGCATTGCACGGCTACGGGGTGATGCAGAAAGTGGAGGAAATAAGCCGGGGGACGGTCAAACTCGGGCCGGGTACGCTGTACGGTGTCATTACCACGCTGGAAAAAGAGGGAATCATTGTTAAAGTGAAAGAAGCCGACTGCCGGAAGAGCTATACGCTGACGGAAAAAGGTAAAAAAGTGCTTGCCGGTCAGACTAAACGGCCGGAAATAATGACCGAAAACGGATTAAACATCCGTAAATACCTGTAAAATGATTAATAGGTATACGGGAGAGTATGATGGTTAAAACTACTATCAAGAAATTCAGGTGGTTCTGGGCCTGGCAGGATGAAAAAGAGGAGTCATGGCTGGGCGAGATGGCAAGTAAAGGCTACCACTTGGTAGCGGCAGGGTTACCGGGATTTTATACTTTCAACGCGGGTGAACCCCGCAATATCGTCTACCGGCTGGATTATCAGCCATCTTTTAGAAAGGACCGGGATGAATATTTACAGATATTCCGGGATGCCGGCTGGGAACATATCGGCGAGATGGCCGCCTGGCAGTATTTCCGCAAGGAAGCTGCACCGGGAGAGACACCGGAAATATTCACCGATAACGAGTCAAAAATCAGTAAATACAAGAGATTGCTGGGTTATCTATGTATTATTCTGGCGCCCATGTGGACAATAATTATTATACAGCTAGGCGAAAATCGCTATCCCTGGGTGAAAGGTATTCAAATCTTTATCCTCGTCATCACCCTGTTCTTCATATATTCTATCATCAGGCTTTTATTGCGGATAAGGCAGCTTAGAAACCTCTAGCTTTTATCTATGTACGATATTCCGGACAGTCAGGGTAAACACACACTCTCTTTCCCCCTCTGCCTCAAGATTCAGGACATGATATCGGAACGATAAAGTTGTATAATAACAACAAGTTTCACTCAGCGGGAGAGAAGAAAGAAGTGGTCAACAAGAATTTTGAAAAGCTGCTCGAGCCGGGATATATAGGGTCGGTAAAGACCAGGAACCGGATAATCAAGACCGGTGCCGGTGTTTTCATGTGGCACGAGGACGAAACCCATATGAACGACACCGTCCTGGCTTTTTACGAGTCGATGGCCAGGGGAGGCGTCGGCCTCCTGATAGTAGAGTCGCCCACTATCGACTACCCGGCCGGCGCGCGCTGGCGACCGCGGTACCGTATCGACGACGATAAATACATCCAGGGCATCAGCGAGCTTGTCCAGGTGATACACAAGCACGGCTGCCCCACTTTCATGCAGATGAATCACGACGGACCATGGCAGGCGAACTTGTTCGACGACCCGAATCCCCCGTTTAAAGGCCCGCCCATAGCCGCTTCAACCGTGGTAATGAAATCAGAAAATGATTTCCACAACGAGATGCCCCGCGAGCTTACGATTCCGGAAATAGAGGTAATTATAAATAAGTTCGCCAGCGCCGCGGTAAGGGCGGAGAAAGCCGGGTTCGACGGGGTGGATATCAACGCCGCCAGCAGCCACCTGCTGCATAACTTTCTGTCACCTTTCTGGAACCGGCGTCAGGATGAATACGGCGGAAGTCAGGGAAATCGGGCGCGTATCGTAACGTCTATCGTGAAAGAGATTAAAAAGCGTCTGGGACAGGGCTTTCCGGTGTCTGTTATTATCAATGCCGTTGAGTACGGCCGTATGGCCGGCATAAACGATGATAAGTGCCTGACGACTGAGAAGGCCAGGGAAACAGCCCGGTTGTTGCAGGGAGCCGGCGCCGATGCCATTCATGTCCGCAGTCACTGGATGGGGTATCATGTCGGCGCTTATCTTCCCGACCTGCTTTTCTATCCGGAACCCCCCATCCCGATTGAGTCATTCCCCAAGGAATACGACGCTAAAAACCGGGGTGCGGCCTGGAATGTAAATCTTGCCGCCGGGATAAAAGAAAGCGTTTCTATACCTGTCATGGTGGTAGCCAAACTCGACCCCGAGCTGGGCGAAAAAGCCCTGCGGGAAGGCAAGGCTGATTTTATCGCCATGACGCGGCGGCTGCAGGCCGACCCGGAATTGCCCAACAAAGTCGCTGCGGGGAGGCTGGAGGATATTGCCCCCTGCACGGCCTGCGAGAACTGCCTGGGGAGCCGGCGCTGCCGTATCAACGCCTTCATGGGGCAGCCTTACAATACGGTGGAAAAAGCCGACAAAAAGAAAAAGGTGGTGGTGGTGGGGGCGGGACCGGCGGGACTGGAAGCTGCCAGGGTGGCCGCCCTGCGGGGGCATGATGTTACCCTTTTCGATAAGCTGACCAAACTCGGCGGGCTGCTGCCTATCGCCGCCATGGTAAAAGGGACGGAGTTTGAAGACCTGCCGTCGATAGTCAGCTATTTCCAGCGCCAGCTAACCAAACTGGGTGTGAAAATAGAGCTTGGAAAGACCGTTACCGCGGCGACTATTGAGGAAATCAAGCCGGATGCGGTGATACTGGCAAATGGGGGTTTACCTACCATTCCGGGGATACCGGGAATCTATAAGTCCAATGTAGTCAACAACGCCGACCTGCACCAAAGGCTGAAATTTTATTTACGGTTCATGAGCCCGAAGACTTTAAGGTGGCTCACCAGATTCTATCTGCCCATCGGGAAAAGGGTGGTTATTATCGGGGGGAGCCTGCACGGCTGCGAGCTTGGGGAATTCCTCACCAAGCGGGGGCGGCAGGTAACTATCGTAGAGAAGTCCGATAGGCTCGGTGAGGGGATGGTCGACGTTATCCAGGGGTACCTCTTTACCTGGTTCCGTAAGAAAGGCGTGACCCTCATGAGCGGTGTCAAGGAATACGTGGAGATAACGGACAAAGGGCTGACCATAGTCAACAAGGACGGCAAAACGCAGACCCTGGAAGCCGATACTGTCATACCCGCCCTGCCCCTGATGCCCGATATGGAACTGTATGAAAGCCTGAAAGATAAAGTGCCCGAGGTATATGCTGTCGGTGATTGCCAGGAACCCCTCCTGATAGCCGATGCCGTCGGGACCGGACATAAAGTCGCCCGAAATATCTAAAAACTGTTAGGAAGGAGAAGGAGAGATGCCTGAAAAGAAATACGCGAAAAACATCCTGACGGAAGATTTAATGCCGCCGCAGCCCGCCGAGGCAATCGAGATGATGGAAAAACAGGCGAAGGCGGGAAGAACGCTGGACAGGACACTGCTGCTGGGGATACAGGACTCGATAGTTAAGGGGGCGTTTTTCTCGGGTTGTGAATGGCTGTGGGAGCTGACGGGCAGCGGGCCGGTCAGCATTGAGCCCACCCACACCCATGACTTCGACGAGATAATCGGCTTCGCGGGTTCCAACCGGCAACACCCGCGCGACCTCGGCGGGGAAATCGAGTTCTGGATGGACGGCGAACCTTACACGCTGACTAAGACCTGTTATATCTTTATACCCAAAGGTGTAAAGCACTGCCCTATCGTTTTAAAGAGAATCGATACCCCTATTTTCATGTTCGAGTCGGGAAATAATACCGTTTACGAGAAGCTGAAATAGTCCGTGTCTATAAAAAATGAAAGGGGAAAAAATAATGGCTAAGTGGGATAAGAAATACTTCGTTACCGAGCTTAAAGACGTGGTTGGCGCCGCACCCTGGTCGCCCATATACGCGGACCACGAGGCGAGGCGCGTTATTTCCCTGGACAGCGACGTGCTCAGGGGCGCTTTTTACATGGAAACGGCTTGGTTCTTACCGGGCGATTGGCCGGAGAAAACCAAAGGGGACAAGACCAAGACCATCGGGGCGCACACCCATGACTTCGATGAGGCCATCGCCTGGGTGGGCACCGACCCCGATGACAGGTACAACCTCAATGGGGAGATAGAGTTCTGGATAGACGGCCAGCAGAATTTCATCGATAAAAGCTTCATCGCGTTTATACCGGCGGGAGTTGAGCACGGGCCGATAAACATCCGAAGGATAGACAAGCCCATGTTCCACTTCACGGCGGGTATGGGCAAGAAGTACACGAAGTAAAAAATAATATAAGTATTACTATTATTGCTGAATAACGTTTGAATTTCAGGTTGAAAAAGCCGGCAGGGGAGGCTTTATGAACGCTGGAAAGCTTAAATTTACAGCGGTAATACTCTTTCTTATCGCGTTAATAACGGTTACTATTCCGATTCCGGCGATGGCCGACGGAGGCCCGGCGGTCCATTTTGACCTGTGGGAAAACCTGAAGGAAGGACAGCAGGTTGCCGTCGTCACCATTTTGAACCAGGACTATGCCCGGGTAGACCTCTTCATATCTATCCTGGACAAGACCGAACAGTCCCACGAAATCGTCTTTTTCGTACCCCTGGGCATGAAGACTTTCAGCTTTCGTGCCGTCGAAAAGAGACTTCTTGACTTCGATGAGCAGGCTACCCGGCACCTGGATAAAATTGTCCGCGATAGCGCCACCAGGAAACAACGCGCCGTCCAGGTACTTTTTTCCGGGGCGCTATTGACGAATGGTGCGTTACTCGTTCCTTTATGGGCCCCGGTACTGCTGACCGGATGCGGAGCGGCGGAGCCACAACCGGATATAACCCTGCAGACAGAAAGCTCACAGATAGCCGTCTATGGAATCGAAGAAGACACCAATCTGGAGGCTTTAATACAGACAACAGGTTTAGCCCCCTCCGTCGTCGAAACCCTGTCCCGGCTCAGGGGGCAGCAAATTGCCGTAATCAGAATGCAGACCAAGCCTTACGGACAGGCGGGAGCTGATACCGGACCGGGCGAACGATACAGCGAGCCCGGACTTCACCTGTCATGGCAGACCGCCCTGATGCCCGGCGAATCGGGTACGACGTACTCCTATCCACTGGGAACGGGTGCCGCGTGGTCGAAACCGATAGAGCTGACCCGGGTGTACGTGGTCGCTCCGAGTGGCCTGGACTTCGACGTTGAATACCCGAAACTGGGTTCCGACCAGTCCGGCTACGATATCATCGAAGGAGCGCATATATCTAAATATTTCCAGATACCCTCCTATGCGGTGGACGAAGCCAGAGGCGATTTCGGGAGAGTATGGCGGGCCACGTATACGCAAAGCAATTCCGCCGAAGATATCATTATCACCGCCAAATCCCAATCGACCTACAGCCGGTTCCTGGCCGGTGCCGAAGAATCGGCTATAGCTTCTTCTCTATTGTTTGCGTTTCTAATTGGGCTGGTGGTATGGACGCTGGCCTGGTATTTCCTCATGCCCCGCTTCCTGGGCATGGGCTCAAGGCGGCACTCTAACCTAGCCTGGTATATGGCATTGATATATCCCGGCATCAACATCGTATTCATGGTATTTCCGGGGTCGGTATTTTACCTGTTCTTCCTGCTGGGGTTGCCCCTTCCATCTTTAGTTGGTGTATTCCTGATTCTGGGTGGTGCGATAATCGGCCTTTTTGCTATAATCCACGGAAACAAAATGGGCGTGCGCCGGGGCAGGGCAATCGGGGCGTTTGTCCTGACCAGCCTGTGCGGCAGCGCGGCTTATTTAGTCCTGGCGGTGGCTTTCGCCAAGATTATCAACGTGATTTGATAAAGAATCCCCTGAATAATCGGGGGATTCTTCTTTAACGGCAGGTGGTCCAAGCAGTCGACTACGTACTTCATTTAAGGCAACTTATAAGATATAATAAAATAACTAATAAAAACGCGGAAGCGATGCAAAGGCGGGCGTAAATCAATGAGTCTTAATCATATACTGGAAGATAAAGTAATACTGGTTACCGGCGGAACCGGCTCGTTCGGACAGAAATTCGCGGAGATAGTCCTGAAAGAATGTAGCCCCAAAGCTATCAGGATATTTTCACGTGGTGAGTTACTGCAATTGCAGATGCAGCAGAAATTCAATGACAATGAGAGGCTGCGTTTCTTTATCGGTGATGTCAGGGATAAAGAGAGGGTCTACCGGGCGATGAACGGTGTTGATATTGTCGTTCATGCCGCCGCCCTGAAGCAGGTGCCCACCAGCGAATATAATCCCCTGGAGGCTGTCAAGACGAATATAGATGGAGCCGCCAATGTTATTGACGCCGCGATAGACAACGGCGTAGACCGGGTATTATATATCAGCACGGATAAGGCTGTACAGCCCGTTAACCTGTATGGGGCGACCAAGCTGGTTGCGGAAAAACTTATCATACAGGGTAACGCCTACACCGGCACGCGGAGGACAAGGTTCGGTAGTGTGCGCTACGGCAACGTCGTTGGTAGCCGCGGCAGTGTCATACCCCTCTTTATTGAACAGAGGAAACAGGGGAAAATTACCATCACCGATGAGCGCATGACCAGATTCTGGATTACCATCGAGCAGGGCGTTCGCTTCGTCATCGATTGCTTAGGGAGACTGCACCGCGGCGAAACTTTCGTTCCTAAAATACCCAGCATGAAAATCGCCACTCTGGCTGAAGTAATTGCCCCTGGTGTAAAAAGAGAGGTAATCGGGATACGCCCCGGAGAGAAACTCCATGAGATACTCATCAGCCGTGAAGAGGCAGTCCATACACGGGAGTTCGACGACTACTACCTTATCGAACCGGAGCATCCCTTCTGGAAAGAGGATTATACGAAAGGGAGCCGACCCCTCCCCGAAGAGTTTGCCTATACTTCGGATGCTAATAATAAGTGGCTGACCGAGGAAGAACTGAAGAAGATAGTAGAGGGGATTTAGTGGATTTCCCGGTAATCGAAGGTAGAGCTCTAATGAGGATGAATCCTATAAATATCTAACATTGAAATCCTTACCGACAAGGGGATAGTACGTGAAAATCCTTTTGATAAATCCGCCTATTCGAGAATGGGCAAAGCCTAATTGTATTCCACTCGGACTGGGCTACATTGCGGCAGTTGCCCGGCAGGCGGGACACGATGTCGAGGTTATGGACATCAACGCTTTTCGCTGGAGACGGGAAGAAGTCGAAGAAAAGATAAAAAATGCCGACTTTGACCTGGTGGGGACCGGTGGCATAGTAACTGTTTACCGATACATTAAGTGGTTGGTGTCCACGCTAAAGAAATACCATCCCGGCAAAAAAGTAATGGTTGGGGGAAGTGTCAGCACCTCAATACCGGTAATCTTGATGGAAAAAACCCTCACTGATATAGCCTGCATCGGTGAAGGTGAGGAAACTATCAAAGATATACTCTCGGCTATAGACAATGGTCTGGATCTTTCAGGGGTTGACGGCATCTGGTTTAAAGACAAAACTGGTGTGATACATACAACCAGTGCAAGACCGCAGATAAAGAGTCTGGATTCCTTGCCTTTCCCCACTTATGATTTATTCCCGATGGATATCTATCTGAAAAATCCTGTTGGAGCCCCAAACGTAAACAAGTGGAATGATGGGAGTTCTGCAGACTCAGAGATTCTATCGGTAAACCTGAGTGCTACCCGGGGATGTCCTTATGCCTGTATTTATTGCTATCACTATTTTATGGGAAGTCAGTATCGTACCAGGTCACCCCGGAACGTACTCGAGGAAATGAAGATGCTTTACCGGCGCTATGGAGTGAAATATTTTCATTTCGGGGATGACGAATTTGTCATAAATAAGGAGTTTGTCTACGAGTTTTGTAAAGAGGTAAGAGAATGCGGTCTGGATTTTACTTGGGGTTGTTCCGGGCGAGTGAACTTGATGACAGAGGATTTAATCGCTACTATGAAAAATTCGGGATGTGTTCTCATTGGCTACGGGATTGAATCGGGCAGTCAAGAGATGCTGGATATTATGAACAAGAAGGTGACGGTAGAGCAGGCCAGGCAAGCGGTAAAACTGACGCAAAAATACCTCGGCTGGGCTGATTGCTCTTTTATGATTGGTACGCCGGGGGAGACCAGAGAGACAATCCAGGAAACGGTAGAATTCTGTAAAGAATTAGGACTGACTCCCGAAGTAATATTCTTCGCTACTCCCTATCCGGGAACGGAATTATATAATATCGCCAAAACTCAAAATAAAATCGGAGATGAGGAGGATTTTATCAGCAGATTGGGAGAACAGGGTGAGCAAATTATGGTGAATTTTACCGATTTCACCGATGAAGATCTAAAGGCGATTAAAGAAGAGATGGTATCGGAACTGAATGCCTGGAACAAAACGCATCACAGTTCATAAAGGTAGAAAATGGACATATTAGGTATAATACCAGCCCGGGGAGGAAGCCAGGGTTTTCCTAAAAAAAATATTAAGTTGCTGCTGGGTAAACCTGTAATAGCCTATACCATCATCGCCGCACGGAGGTCGCAGTTGATTACGCGTCTGACTGTCTCTACAGAGGACCGGGAGATTGCGGAAATATCGCAGCAATACGGTGCTGAAGTGATTTTTAGACCTGTGGAACTGGCAGCGGACAACTCCCCGATTGAGGACGCTTTACGCCATACGGTAACCTATCTGAAAGAAAAGGAGGGCTATTCCCCTGATATCATTGTTCAGATGCAGGCGAACGTCCCGATTAGAAAAGAAGGTATGATTGATAAGGTCATCAAGAAATTAATCGACACGAAGGCAGATAGCGCTATCTCCATTTATGAGGTTGACCAGATACCCGAGTTGATGAAGACACTTGATGGTGATAAATTAAAACCGAAACATGGACTCCCCGATGGTTACCGACGGCAGGATTTCTCCTCTCTTTACCTCGCCGACGGGGCTGTAATGGTGACCCGGACAGATGTACTCTTTGAGACAATTGGAGACAAAAGAGCCCATGCATATTTAGGTAATAATGTCAGCGGAGTTGTTCAAGAAAAGTATTACACTATCGAACTCGATTCACCGGAAGACCTCGTACTGGCAGAAGCTGTCATGAGTGTTCTGGATGCTAAAAACAAATAGATGAAAAATAGTAGAGTCACGGTAGCCATCCGCGCCGATGGCAGTACCGAGATAGGTATGGGGCACATCATGCGCTGCCTGGCGCTGGCCCAGGGTATGGAGAAAACCGGCGTCCGGCCGGTGTTTATCGTCCGCGATTATGACCGCAGGATAAGCGAATTGATCAGGCGCCACGGATACAGCGTCGAGACTATACCGGCCGACTGCAATTGGACTGAAGACTTACGACTCACTCTGGAGTATTCCGACCGGTGCCAGTCGAGGTTGATTATTACCGACCTCGGAAATGCCGGCAACATGGCTCAGCCGGATGAATATCGCCAGCATCTTCAGGGATTGAAGGGCAGGGGGAAATTCCTGGTGGTTATCGATGACCTAGTAAAAATGAGCCTTCCTGCGGATGTTATTATAAATCCCCATTACGGAGTCAGTAAAACGGATTATGATACCGGGGATAACACCAGGCTCCTCCTGGGGCCGGCTTACTTTATTTTCAGGCCGGAATTTATTGCCGCCGCCCGGGTGAATCGGGAGATAAAGGCTGAGGCACGTAATGTCCTGATTGCCCTGAGCGGCAGTGACCCCATCGATATCGTGGGGGGAGTTGTCGGGGCCCTGGTGAAATCGGAAAAGACACGCGGACTCTACCTGCGTATTGTCCTCGGGATGGGCTACACGGAGTCGAAAAAGCGGAAGCTAGAAGCGACCTTGAAAGATTACCCGGGACAATACGAGTTGATTCAGGATAGCGATAATATGGCGGAGCTAATGCTGTGGTCGGACTTGACCATTACCGGCGGTGGTCTCACTAAATATGAGGTCTCGGTTACCGGCACGCCCGGCATTATCATTCCCCAGTACGACTATCTGGTAGAACTGACTGCTGAGTTTGCCAGGACCGGGGCGGCTCTGGACCTTGGTCTTGTTGATACAATATCAGATGAAGCTATCGCCGGGGCGGTGACCGGATTACTCGGCAATAGCACCCGGCGTGCCGAGATGAGCCGCCGGGGCCGTGAGCTGGTCGACGGCCGTGGGATTGAGCGTATACTGGCTGAAATTCCCGATGAGGTATGGTCATGAAAGAGAAAGTGAAAATCGGTGACAGGTGGGTGGGGGAAGGCCAGCCGGTTTTTATCATCGCCGAGGCCGGCGCTAACCACGATAGAAAGATGAGCCAGGCTAAACAGTTGATAGACGTGGCCGTGGCCGCTGGCGCCGACGCCGTGAAATTCCAGGTCTACAGCGCCGAGACCCTTTATTCGCGTAAAACGCCGCAGGCCTCATATCTCAAGGAGTTGGAAGGGGATAAAAGCACGTTCGATATTCTAAAGGATATCGAGATACCCCGCGAGTGGCTTGGAGAACTGGCTGAATATTGCCGTGAGAAAGGCATAATCTTTCTGGCCACTCCGTTCGACTATGAAGCGGTAGACCAGCTTGATGCCGTCGGCGTTCCCGCCTATAAGTGGGCTTCCTTTGAAATCGTTGACCTGCCCCTTCTCAAATGTGCCGCCGCAAAAGACAAACCGTTGCTTCTCGCCACCGGCATGTGCAATCCGGATGATATTCAGGATGCCCTGGATGCCGTCCGATCCGTCGGGAACGAAGATATAATCCTGCTTCAATGTACCTCGTTGTATCCTACACAGATTAATCAGGTGAACCTGAGGATGATGGATACGCTAAAAGAGACCTTTCACCTGCCGGTAGGCCTTTCCGACCACTCATTAGGTGTTACCGTCCCCATCGCCGCGGTTGCCAGGGGTGCCTGCGTTATCGAAAAACACTATACTCTTAGCAGGAAACTCAAAGGCCCCGACCATCCCTTCGCCGTTGAGCCTGAAGAACTCAAACAAATAGTCAGGTCTATCCGCGAAGTAGAGGCAAGCCTTGGCTCACCTATCAAGCAGATGATACCTGAAGAAGCCGAAATGGCCAAGATAGGCAGACGGAGCATTATAGCCCGTGTTGATATTCCCCGGGGTACGAAAATTAGCGCGGAAATGCTTATTATAAAGCGCCCGGGCTACGGCATAAGACCCAAGTTCCTCGATTCCGTCATCGGGCGGGAAGCGAAGCAGGACATTGAAAAGGACGATATTATCACCTGGGAGATGGTATGACAAAAATCCTCTACATGGGTAATAATTTCGTAGCACTGGAAGTCCTGAAATGGCTGAAGGACAAGAATGAAGACGTTGCCGGACTCGCCGTGCATCCGCCCGAAAAAAGCAAATACGGCGAGGAAATCAGGCGTGCCTCGGGGCTTTCTCCTGAGTTAATCTTCTCCGGAACAGAGTTGAACCGGGCCGGATTTCTCGAAAAGATAAAGGAACTGGAGCCTGATATTATACTCTCGATTTTTTTCAACTATATACTCAGAGGAGAAATCATCAATGTCCCGCGCCTGGGTTGTATCAATCTGCATCCTGCCTATTTGCCATACGGGAGGGGGCAGTATCCGAATGTTTGGAGCATCATTGAGGGAACGCCGACCGGCGCCACGTTACACTATATACAGGACGAGAGTATCGACACCGGGGACATAATCTCGCAAAAAGAGGTCCCGGTTGATTTTACTGATACAGGAGAATCGCTCCATCGCAAGCTGGAAAACGCCTGTATTGAATTATTCAAGGAGAATTGGGGAGATATTAAAAACGGCACGAATAAAAGAACACCACAACCGGTCGGGGGAACATATCATACTACCGGGGATGTCAGGCAGGTAGATGAAATCAAGCTGGACGAGAATTATAAGGCAAAATATCTAATTAATATCCTGCGTGCCAGGACTTTCCCTCCTTATGAAAGCGCCTATGTGATACTGGAAGATGGCAGTAAAATATATATACGGCTTTCTCTTGATGAGGCCGAGGAATGATTGGAGAAAGAATATTCCGTTGACATAAAGCTGTTGAAATGATGCAGGAGACACAGCTGTGAACACGTACATAGTAGCGACGATAAAAAGCTGGAATATCAGGAATTTTGACAAAATCAGACAGGATATAAGCGGCGATTGGCACCTGATAACTGATGAAAAAGACCTGACTTTTGAAAAAATAAAGAAGCTCAATCCAAAGTATATTTTTTCCCCTCACTGGTCGTGGAGAATACCTGAGGAAATATACTCCAACTTCACGTGCATCGTCTTTCATATGACCGACCTTCCCTTCGGGCGGGGGGGCAGTCCATTACAAAACCTGATAGTCAGGGGCATCTATAAAACAAAAGTAAGTGCTATAAAAGTGGTCAAGGGAATGGACACAGGTCCTATCTACTTGAAAAGGAGTCTCACCCTGAACGGCAGCGCCCGGCAGATTTTTACTAGGTGTTCCCGAGTCACCTTTAACATGATGAGATACATTATAGAAAATAAAATGGTTCCGAGAGAGCAAAAAGGCGAGCCGGTTGTCTTTCGGCGTCGGAAGCCCGGTGAAAGCCGGATACCCGACACCGCTGATTTGAATAAAATTTATGATTATATCAG